>JANOAM010000775.1:0-1632 GCA_031411215.1 Betaproteobacteria bacterium | reverse complement strand
GTTGTTGTTGCACATCTCCACGGCCTTGGCCAGGCCGCCGGTGTTGTCGCCGCCGCTGCCCGGCGCGCTGGTCTGCTCCGTCACCGGGTTGTTCTGCACATTCCACGCCGACCAGTCGAGCGCGGGCTTCAGCGTGATCGTGCGGTACGGCCGCGGCGCTTCGGGCGGCGCGAAGCGGAACAGCGAACCGTCGTCCATCTTCGGCGGGTCGATGATCTTGCCGGGGTTGAGCAGGCCTGCAGGGTCCAGGTGGGTCTTGATGGCGCGGAAGGCTTCGTTGAGCTTGGGGCCGAACTGCCATTCGATCCATTCGCCACGGCACAGGCCGTCGCCGTGCTCGCCGCTGTAGGCGCCCTTGTACTTGCGCACCAGTTCGCTGGCTTCTTCGGCGATGGCGCGCATCTTCGTCGCGCCCCCATGGGGCCCACCCTGCCGCATGTCGAGGATCGGCCGCACATGCAGCGTACCGACCGACGCATGCGCGTACCAGGTGCCACGCGAACCGTATTTGCGGAACACGGCGGTCAGCGCTTCGGTGTACTCGGCCAGGTGCACCAGCGGCACGGCGCAGTCTTCGATGAAGCTCACGGGCTTGCCGTCACCCTTCAGGCTCATCATGATGTTGAGGCCTGCCTTGCGCACTTCCCACAGCGCTCTCTGCGGGGCGTCCTGCTCCATGCGCACGACGCTGCCGGGCAGGCCCAGGTCGCCCATCAGTTCCACCAGGGCGTCCAGCTGGCGTACCAGCCCCGCGCGGTCTTCACCGCTGAATTCCACCAGCAGAATGGCTTCAGGCGTGCCGGTCAACTCCGTCTCGATGACCGGCCGGAAGGCCGGGTTGGCGCGGCTCAATTCGATCATCGTGCGGTCCACCAGCTCCACCGCACTGGGGCCCAGCTTGACGATGTGCTGCGCCGAATCCATGGCGCGGTAGAAGCTTTCGAAGTTCACGATGCCCAGCGCCTTGTGCCTGGGCAATTCGGCCAGGTTCAGCGTCAGGCTCTTGGTAAAGGCCAGCGTGCCTTCGCTGCCGACCAGCAGGTGCGCGAGGTTGACGCTGCCGTCGGCCGTGTAGGCGCGTTCGCTGCGCGGCTGGAAGATGTCCAGGTTGTAGCCGCCGACACGGCGCAGCACGGTGGGCCAGCGGGCCGCGATCTCGTCTTGCTGCTGCTCGGCCAGGCCGCGCACGAAGTCAGCGATCTGGCGTTCACGCGGGCCGAGCTGGGCCACAGGCCCGAAGTCCACCGGCGTGCCGTCGGCCAGCCAGGCGCTGATGCCCGCCACGTTGTGCACCATGTTGCCGTAGGCGATGCTGCGGCTGCCGCAGGAATTGTTGCCCGCCATGCCGCCCAGCGTGGCCTGCGCGCTGGTGGACACATCGACCGGATACCACAGGCCGTGGGCTTTGAGCGCGGCATTGAGATGGTCCAGCACCAGGCCGGGCTCCACCTCGGCGCTGCGATGTTCAACATCCAAATTCAGGATGTTGCGGATGTGTTTGCTGTGGTCGATCACCAGGCCAGCACCGACCGTCTGCCCACACTGGCTGGTGCCGCCGCCGCGCGGCACGATGGGCACGTGCAGGTCGCGGCAGATGTCCAGCGCGGTCTTGACATCGGCGTTGGTGCGCGG
>JANOAM010000774.1:0-1506 GCA_031411215.1 Betaproteobacteria bacterium | reverse complement strand
GCCTTCCTCACGCAGCACCTGGCCACCGTGCGGGCCGACCTGCCCAGCACCCATGCCGGCAGCCCCGAACGCCGCACGGTGCTGAGCCGGCAGGTGCGCGCCGAACTGGAACTGCTGCGCATCCAGCCCACCACGAAGCTGGCCGCACAAGAGGCCTTCCTGCGCGGTGAATTGACGTCCACCACGGTGGATCTGTCCGAGATCGACTACCTGAGCCTGGCCGAATACCTGCTCCACGCGGCGCAGTCCAGCGGGCGCGTGGAACTGGCGGAAATGGCACTGGAGGTGGTGTACCGGCCGTACTCGCGCATCCAGGATTCGGGCGCACGCTGGCGCTACAACCGCATCGTCAACGACACCATCGCCGCGCTGGCCGACGCCAACTTCAAGGCCGGCCGCCATGCCGACATGCTCTACTACCTGAGCCTGAACAAGTCGCGCCTGCTGCTGGAAGAACGCCTGGCCTTGTCCTCACGCGGCCGGCGCACGGATTCGCTGGCCACGGTGGCCGCCGCAGACGGCATTCCGCGCACCGAAGCAGGTCTGCCCAGGAAAGACTGGTTTCGGCAGCAGCTGGCCGCCATCCCCGCCTTCCTGGACTTCTACCTGTCCAGCCGCGCGGAAGCAGTGTCCCCGGCAAGCCCACCCACCAAAGCCGTCAACACCAGTTCCGGCCAGCTGCTGACACGCGACTTTGGCCTGGAAGAAACCGCGCAAGCGGGCGTCAGCTTCGTGGACAGCGCGCTGTACGTCACCCGCGTGGAAGCCGGCCGCGTGGTGTCTGCGCAGCGTGTGGCGCGCGCAGAACTGGAAGGCCTGCGCCAGCAGAGCGAAGCGCTCTATGAAGACCTGTCCAGACCCGGCCGCAGGACCGCACCCGCCCTCCCACGCCTCTTCGCGGACCTGCGTGACCAGGTCAAGGGGTCAGGCAACATCGTCGTCAGCACCGACAAGTGGCTGGCCAAGCTGCCGCTGGACGTGATGCTGGGCCGCCCCACCACGCGGGCGGTGAATGCCTTCATGGTGGCGCGGCCCAATCCACTGGATACGCTGGAGACGCTGAAGGTCGCCGGCTTCTTCAACCCAACCGGGGACCTGCCTGGCGCGGAGCGCGAGGCCGACGCCATCACCCGCGTGCTGCCCACGGCTCGCACGCTGCGGCGTGAAGCGGCCACCGCCGCCGCACTGGCCACTGCGCGCGACGCCAATGTCGTGCACCTGTCCATGCACGGCAGTTTCGACGCCCGCGACCCGCGCAATTCCAAGCTGTTCTTTGCGGGTGCCGGCAAGGCCTGCGCCGGCCGCCCGGCCGACTGCCTGGACCCTGCCGCACTGCATGCCCGTGACATGGCCGAAAACCCCGCCCTGCAACGCAAGGACCTGGTCTTTGCCGCCGCCTGCCAGACGGGCCTGAGCGGCACGTCCACGGCCAATGACGCGGAATTGCTGGGCATCCTGCGCCCGCTGACTGCCGCTGGAAACCGCAACGTGATCCTGTCGCTGTGG
>JANOAM010000773.1:0-11112 GCA_031411215.1 Betaproteobacteria bacterium | reverse complement strand
CTGCGTTTTGCGCTGCACGTGCAGATCGACGTGGCTGCCGAATCGGCGCGGCTGGACAAGGAAATCGCCCGGCTGCAGGGCGAGATCACCAAGGCCGACGCCAAGCTGGGCAACGAGAGCTTTGTGGCCCGCGCGCCGGCGGCCGTGGTGGAACAGGAACGTGCGCGCCTGGCCGACTTCAGACAGGCTTTGGCGCGCCTGCAGGATCAGCGCTCCCGCCTGCAGCCAGGGGCCTGACAGGGCCGCGCGCGGGCGCAGACTGCAGGATGAAGTCCATGCGCTGCGCCACCACCCAGGCGCTGCGCAGGCGTGACTCCCGCGTGGTGCTGGCCACACGGGGCGTCACCTGCAACATGTCCAGGTGACGCAAGGGGCGGCCGGGGTCCTGTGCGCCGGGCTCCAGGCTGTCAAACCAGGCCGCGGTCAGCGGGCCTTCGCGCAGGGCCCTCGCCAGTGCGGTTTCGTCGAACAGCGAGGAGTGACCCAGGTTCACGATGACCTGGTTCTGCTTCGCCGAGGCCAGCAAACGGTCGCCAAAGAGGCCGGAAAAGCGGCTGTAGTGGGTCAGCAGCACGCAGACCGAATCGCACTCACGCATCAGGTCCGTCAGAGCCACGCCACGGACACCGGCCTGGGCCCAGCTGGGATCGTCGGCATGCACGCCGGGGTCGTAGCCCAGCACCCGGGCGCCAAAGGCTTCCAGCAGGCCGGCAAGTTGTGTCGTGGTGGGCGTGGCACCGACGATGCCCACCGTGCTGGCACCCAGTTCACGGCCCACCAACAGGCCTTCGTCGTTCAGGATGGGCACACGGCGCAACAGGGCCAGCAGCGCACCGACGACAAATTCCGCTTCGGCCGCCGCACTGGCGGACGCGGCACGAATCACCTCCACGCCGGCACGCGCGCAGGCATCCAGGTCGATCTGCTCATGCCCGGCCGAGACGCGGCCGATGGCGCGCAGGTGCGGCGCCATCCACAGCACGGGGCCGTCCATCACCACCGACGGCGGCGCGATCACCGCACGAACCTGGGACAGCGCGGCACGAAATGCCAGCGGGTCGCCCGCCAGCTCAGGAGCCAGGCGCACAGCGTGGCGCGCGGCCAGCCAATGCATCACCTCGGCCGGAATCGGCTCGACGATCAGCACGTCCATCGGCGCGGGCGGCAAGGTGTCATGAAAACGGCGGGATATCACATGCCAGAATCGGCCGAACCACTCTGTTTCTGAAGCCAACATGCCCATTCAAAAGGCAATATTCCCCGTCGCGGGCCTCGGCACGCGCTTCCTGCCGGCCACCAAGGCGCAACCGAAGGAAATGCTGCCGGTCGTGGACAAGCCGCTGATCCAGTACGCGGTGGAGGAAGCTTACGCTGCCGGCGTGCGCGAAATGATCTTTGTCACCGGACGCCACAAGCGGCCCATTGAAGACCATTTCGACATGACCTTCGAGCTGGAAGTGGCGCTGGAGAAGGCGAACAAGCAGGACCTGCTGGACGTCGTGCGCAGCGTCAAGCCCGACGACATGGAATGCATCTACGTGCGCCAGGCCCAGGCCCTGGGCCTGGGCCACGCGGTGCTGTGCGGCCAGCGCCTGGTGGGCAACGAGCCCTTTGCCGTGCTGCTGGCCGACGACCTGATGGTTCATGACAAGCCCGTCCTGAAGCAGATGGTGGAACAGTTTGACGAATGGCGCGCCAGCATCATCGCCGTGCAGGAAGTGCCGGCCGAACACACCCGGCGCTACGGCATCGTGGCCGGCTCCGAGGTCAACAGCCGCATCGTCGACGTGACCCGAATCGTCGAAAAGCCCGCCCCCGAGGACGCCCCCTCACGCCTGGGCGTGGCCGGCCGCTACATCCTCACGCCCGGTGTCTTTCACGAGATCGCGACGCAACCGCGCGGTGTGGGTGGCGAAATCCAGCTGACCGACGGCATTGCCTCGCTGCTGCGCCGCGAGAAGGTTTTTGCCTACCGCTACGAAGGCCGGCGCTACGACTGCGGCAGCAAGGAAGGCTTCCTGGAAGCCAACGTGGAACTGGCGCTGGCCCGCCAGGACCTGGGGCCGGGCTTCCGCGAATTCCTGAAGGGCCTGGCGCTCTGATCCGATCAAGGACTTGCGCGGATCCGGCTTCGCCGGGCCGCTGCAAGAGCCCCCTCGGGGGGCAGCGACCGGAGGGAGCGTGGGGGCACTATCTGCGCCGCAGCACGTGGCTGAATTCGGGGCCGGCGGTCAGCTGCTCCACCAGTTCGTTGCCGGTCTGGCGGGCAAAGGCCTGGAAGTCACGCACCGAGCCTGCGTCGGTGGACACCACCCGCAGCAGTTCGCCGCTGACCATTTCCGCCAGCGCCTTCTTGGCCTTGAGTATGGGCAGCGGGCAGTTCAGCCCACGTGTGTCGAGTTCGCGGTTGACTTCGGTCATGACGGGATTCTAGGTTCGGACGGGGACTTCATCGGGGGTTCCACAAACTGGGGCGTGTGCCCACGCGAGCGCAGCCAGTCGGCCAGCGCGTAGCCGGTGCCCGCGCGCCAGCAGCGCACGGTCTCGGGTGTGAAGAGGCGGTATTCGGCCAGTTCGGGCGACAGGTGCACGTCGCCATGGGCCACCGCGTGGTAGGCGACGATGAGCTGGTTCATGCGCTGGAAGTCGTAGACGCCGATCAGCTTCAGGGCGTCGACCTGCAGCGAAGTCTCCTCAGCCACTTCGCGGGTGATGCCCTCTTCAGCGGTCTCGCCGGCTTCCATGAAACCCGTGATCAGCGCGAACATCTTGCCCGGCCAGGCGGCGTTGCGCGCCAGCAGGATCTGGCCGTCGCGGTCGCTGCATTCGATGACAGCCGCCAGCACCGGCGTCGGGTTGTTCCAGTGCGTCCAGCCGCAGGCCGGGCAGCGCAGGCGGACCTTGTCGCCGCCGTCTTCGGCCACGACGATGCTCTGCAAACCCGTGCCGCAACTCAGACAAAAGCGTGGCTCGAAACTCATGCTGGAAACACGCCCGTGGACAGGTAGCGGTCGCCGCGGTCGCAGACGATGAAGACAATGGTCGCGTTCTCCACTTGCTTCGCAATCTGCAGCGCCACCCAGCAGGCCCCGGCGGCCGAGATGCCGCCGAAGAGACCTTCTTCCCGCGCCAGCCGCCGCGCCATCTCTTCGGCATCGGCCTGGCTCACCAGCACCAGTTCGTCCACGCCCCGGGGGTCGTAGATCTTGGGCAGGTAGGCCTCGGGCCATTTGCGGATGCCGGGGATGCGCGAACCCTCCGCGGGCTGTGCGCCGACGATGCGCACGCCCAGGTTCTTCTCTTTCAAGAAACGCGACACGCCGGTGATGGTGCCCGTGGTGCCCATGGCGCTGACAAAGTGCGTGACGCGGCCTGCCGTGTCGGCCCAGATCTCCGGGCCCGTGGTCTCGTAGTGCACACGCGGGTTGTCGGCGTTGGCAAACTGGTCCAGCACACGGCCTTGGCCTTCACGCTGCATCTGCTCGGCCAGGTCGCGGGCGTATTCCATGCCACCGCTGCGTGGTGTCAGGATCAGTTCCGCGCCGAAGGCCTTCATGGTCTGGGCGCGTTCGATGGACAGGTCCTCCGGCATGATCAGCACCATGCGGTAGCCGCGCATGGCGGCGGCCATGGCCAGCGCAATGCCCGTGTTGCCGCTGGTGGCTTCGATCAGCGTGTCGCCTGGCTTGATGTCGCCGCGCTCTTCTGCGCGCCGGATCATGCTGATGGCTGGACGGTCCTTCACCGACCCCGCCGGGTTGTTGCCTTCCAGCTTGCCCAGGATGACGTTGTTGCGGGCCGCGCCCCAGTCGCCGGGCAGGCGCTGCAGCCGCACCAGCGGCGTGCCGCCAATGACGTCTTCCAGAGACTTGTAGGTAGGGGCTGCGCTCATCGTCGTGGGATCTCCTAGCCTGGCATTGTCTCAGTGAGCCCTGGAGCGCGCTGGCGTGCATGTGATAATCCCGCCGCTCAGCCATGACCACCCGTGGCCGCGCTGCCCTCGTGACGAAATCGGTAGACGTAGCGGATTCAAAATCCGCCGCCGCAAGGCGTGCCAGTTCGAGTCTGGCCGAGGGCACCAAGGGCGTTACACCAGACGCATCTGCGGGCTGCAACAGCCCTCAACGCCACCGACAACCGCATGCCGTCGATCCCGAACGTCACGAAGAACTTCATGCTGGCCTGCGTGGCCGCATTCTGTCTTTCGATATTCCTGCGGCTGGAACTCTGGCTGGCTTTGTGGCCGCTGAGTTCGGGCAACTTCTGGCCCTGGCAGCTGGTCACCTACGCCTTCCTGCACGTCGACCTGAGCCACCTGCTCTTCAACATGCTGGGCCTGTGGATGTTCGGCGCCGAGTTGGAAAGCTACTGGGGCGCCAAGCGCTACATGCAGTTCGGCGTGGTCAGCGCACTCACGGCCGCATTGGCACAGCTGCTGGTGACCGCGTTGATGGGCAGCCGCGGTTTCACGCTGGGCGCGTCGGGCATCCTGTTCGGCCTGTTGATGGCCTACGCGATGACCTTCCCGCGGCGCTACTTCGACCTGGTGGGATTCCTGCCCATGCTGCTGATGATGCTGCCCTTCCAGCTCTTCAACATCCTGGGCATGGTGCTGTTCTTCATGCTCATGACCAACCGGCAGGCGGTGCCTATTCCGCCCATCCAGGTTCCTGCCATGACCATGGTGGCAATCTACGGCGCGCTGGAGCTGGTGCTGGGCCTCTTCTTCCGCAGCGGGGTGGCGCACTTTGCGCACCTGGGCGGCATGATCGGCGGCTGGCTGATCATCCGCTACTGGCGCAAGCTGCCGCCGTTTTCAAGCCGGCGGCGTTAGCCCCGCCACGATGCCTTGCGCCACTGTCGGGTGGTGCAGCCGAAGCCGCAACTCCTGCTTCAGCCGCGTGTTGACCAGGCGGCGCGACTCGCTCCAGAAACTCATCTGCACGGGCGACAGCGTGGCCTGCGCTTGGGTACGCGTGATGCGCGGTGGCAGCGGCAAGCCGCACAACTGCGCGGCCAGGTCGAAGTAGTCGCCCATCAACAAGTCCGTATCGTCGCTGGCATGCAGCACACGCTGCGGCAGTCCGCGCACCAGGGCCGCGACGCAGGCGCGAGCCAGGTCGTCGGCGTGGATGTGGTTGGTGTAGACATCGTCCTCACGCGCCAGCACAGGCGTGCCGCGTTGCAGGCGTTCGCGTGGGTGACCGCCGGGCCGGTCGGCGGCGTAGATGCCTGGGATGCGCAGCACCGTGACGCGGGCGCCTGTGCGGCGGCCAAACCAGCGCGCTTGCGCTTCGGCGTCGACACGGCGTCGTGCACGGTCGGTGGCCGGGTGGACGGCACGGGTCTCGTCAAATCGTGCGCCGGCGCAGTCGCCATAGACGCCGGTGGTGCTGGCGTAGACCAGCCGATTCACACGGCCACCGCGCGCCAGGGCGGTCAGCAGGTGGCGGGTGCGCGTGTCCTCCGCGCCCTGCGACGGCGGGGGTGCCAAGTGCAGCACCGCATCCGCCAAGCCACCCAGGCGGCCCAGCGTGGCCGGTTGGTCCAGGTTGCCAAGCAGCGGCACCGCGCCGGCCGCACGCAGGTCAGCCACTCGCACCGCTGACGACGTCAAGGCCAGCACGTGCCAACGCCCACGCAGCAGTTTCAGCACGCGCATGCCAACGTCGCCGCAGCCCACGATCAGCAGTGTCGGTCGTCGCAGGGCGGTGGGGGGCAGGGTCATGGGGTCCACGTCCAAGGGGGCAAGGGCGCCGGGGCACAATTCGCGACTGAGTTTAAGTGGGGCCCCATCGCGGGCCAGCCTTGGTCATGAGCTTCCAGATCACCCTGCAACCCGCCGCCCGCACATTCACTGTCGAGCGTGACGAGGCCATCCTGCCAGCAGCCATCCGCCAGGGAATAGGCCTGCCCTACGGCTGCCGCGACGGCGCCTGCGGCTCCTGCAAGAGCAAGCTGATCGAAGGTCGCGTCATCCACGGCGCCCATCAGCAGAAGGCCTTGTCCACGGCTGAAGAAGAGGCCGGCTTCATCCTGACCTGCTGCGCCACACCGCAGACGGACTGCCTGGTCGAAGCGCGCAACGTGCCCGGTGCCGGCGAGTACCCGGTGCTGAAGATGCCCAGCCGCGTGATGGGCTTCAGCAAGCCCGCCGCCGACGTGGCCGTGCTGAAGCTGCAGTTGCCCGCCAACCAGAACCTGCAGTACCGCGCCGGCCAGTACGTCGAATTCATCCTGCGCGACGGCTCACGCCGCAGCTACAGCATGGCCAACGCCCCGCATGAACTGGGCAGCCCACCGGCCATCGAATTGCATCTGCGCCACATGCCCGGCGGCAAATTCACCGACCACGTGTTCACGGCCATGAAGGAGAAGGACATCCTGCGCATGGAGGGCCCCTTCGGCAGCTTCTTCCTGCGCGAGGATTCCGACAAGCCGATGATCCTGTTGGCCAGCGGCACGGGCTTTGCGCCGATCAAGGCCATCGTGCAGCATCTGCAGCACAAGGGCATCACGCGGCCCGCCGTGTTGTACTGGGGCTGCCGCCGCAAGGCCGACTTGTACCAGCACGACTGGTGTCAGCAGATGGTAGCCACCATGCCCAGCCTGCGTTACGAGCCCGTGCTGTCCGAGCCCACGCCTGAAGAAGCTTGGACGGGCCGCACCGGCTTCGTCCACCAGGCCGTGATGGCCGACTTCCCGGACCTGTCCGGCCACCAGGTCTATGCCTGCGGTGCGCCCATCATGGTGGAGTCGGCGCAGCGCGACTTCGTGGCCCGCTGTGGGCTGCCGGCTGATGAGTTCTATGCCGACAGCTTCACGTCGGAAGCCGACAAACACGGCGCTGACTGACTGCCCGGCTCAGTCGAAAGGCGTGGGGCGCGTGGACGTGCGGCGCTGCGGCTGGAAGTCGACCCGGGCGACTTCGCTGAGGTATTCACGCCAGCCGTCGTTGCGCAGCCTGCCTTCCACCAGTTCATAGCCCATCAGGGCCAGCACACGGTCGCCCAGGAAGATGGGCCTGGCGTTGCCGTACCAGTCCACGCAGGACGCCTTGCAGCCGTCGTCACCACGCGGTCCGCCGCGCGACGCGAGTTCACCCAGGCCCGTGAACGACAAGCCGCTGTTGCGCAACACGGCCACGGCTGCACCACCAGAGCCCCGCAACACCGGCAGGCCCAGCAAGCCGTCTTCCGCGGCCGTGGCGCGGTAGAAGAAGCCATGCGTACGGCTCTCGGCCTGGCGCGCCCCGGCCTGCACGTGGCGACTCTGGATGCGGGCGCCGCCACGGCCTTCACGGCTCAGCTGCACGGCGCTGAAGTTCAGCTCGTCGCCCCGGTTGCCGACCAGCACGGCGTGCGCGCCCAGTGCTTCGATGCGCTCGACCCGGTGCCCCGGCGACAGCGTCTCTGCGCCACCGCTGCCGGCAAAGCGCAGAGCCCAGGCTTCTTCCCCTGCACCCCACAGCACCCAGTCACCGACAAAGCGGTTCTGCAGTGCGCCGGCCTGCGGCCCGGGCACCAGGCGGTAGTGTTCGCGGGCCGCGGCACCACGGCCGTCGCCAAAGGCCGTCAGCGGCACACGCAGCAGCGCCATGCGGCCACCGCCGCGACGGGCGTTCCCCATACCCTCGCCCGCGCCCTGCTCGCGGAGCAGCACGTTGAGCATGCCCTGTTCGTCTTCCAGGAAGGACAGTGCGTCAGTGGGCACACCCGCCGCCTTTAGAGCCGTGGGTGTGCTGCCGTCCAGGGGCAGGCGGAAGACAGCGGACGGGTCTTGCGCGCCTGCGGAGCCCGGCCAGCGGTTCCTGCTGTGCCCGGCCGTCCACACGTAGACCGAGCCCGCCGACACGTAGAACACCCGTCCGACCGGGCCCAGCACCGCGCCCGACTCGCAGCGCAGCGGTGTGCTGCCCAGGTCGCAACGTGTCACGGTGTGCAGTGCCAGCGGCTGGCTGGGGTCGAAGTCGTCGTCGGTGCGGAAGATGCGTGTGGGCGGCAGAATGCGTTCGAAAGCCGCTGGCAGCGCCTGCCCACGCCAGCGCCGCACGGCCGGCATCATCTGTTCCAGCGGTGCCGTGGCCCAAGGCTGCAGCACGGTGGGCGAATAGAAGATCAGCTGCTGGCCGATCAACCGGCTGGCGTAGTTGCGCGCCGAGTAGTAGTCGAAGCTGCGCAGGTGGTAGGTGGCGCGCCAGCTGAGGCCACCGTCACGGCTGAGGTCGAAGAGGCCGATTTCCGTGCCGCCGCGCGCATAGCTGTAGCCCACGACCACCACGGTCTGGCCCGAGACCAGCAGTTCGTCGTACCAGGCACCACGCGGGTCCGTGCCAGGCGCATAGGCGTCCACTTGCGCGGCGGGCTCCAGCGCACCACCGCCCACGCGCACGGTGAAGAGGCGGCCGCGGCGCAGGATGATGAGATGGTCGCCCGCGCGCTTGACGATGCCGCCCTCGTCCACACCTGCGGTCTGCACGTTGGTGATGCTTTCCTGGGCCGCCGCCCCCGGACCAGCCGAGTCGGCCGCCGCCTTGGCGGGCGCAGCCACGGGAGCAGGCACGGACATGGTGGCGGGTGGCCCACCGGCCATCGCCTCGCCCTGCACGCGCGACCGCTGCGCGAGCTGCTGGCGCGCGGCGCTGCGCCAGCGCTCCAGCGCGGTGGTGAATTCGGCCTCGTCCTGGTAGGCCCGCAGGCCAGACGCTGCCCAGGACGGAGCCTGGAAAAGGACAGAAGAGACAGCGGCCAGCAGCAGCGCCGCCGCACGCGGAATGGTGAACATGGTTTCCCCCGTTTCCAGTGATGACCCCGGGTTGAACGGGGCAACGCTGAAAACGGGGTGAACGCGGCGGGGAGCCTGAGCTAGAGCGGAACTAAAGTCTGAACGCTGCGCCGTTGCCGTTGAAGGCCATGATGGGCGTCTGTTGCGGGTTCTTGTCGCAGACCCCGCTCTTGCACAGCACGCGCGAGCGCTCCACCACGCTGGCCGCGACGTTCTCTGCAAACAGCTGGCCCAGCGGAGTCTGGCCCTTGGTCTGCAACAGCGCCTTGAACAGCGTGGTGGTGAAGAGGCCGCCTTCGGCGGTCTCCAACGACAGCTCGTTGGGCGCGCAGGCCGTGAGGATGGCGAAGTCTTGCCCCGTGCCGGCCTGGTTGGCCACCGTCGCCGCGTCCGGCCCGCGAATGCCGGCGCTGGTCTTGACGCCCTGCGCCGTCACCACCACCGAGGTGACGTTGGTGGCGGCACCGCCTGAGTGGCAGGTGTCGTTGATCCAGACGACACGGCCGCGCAGGTTCTTGATGAAACTCTGCAGCTCCCAGTAGTCCAGCGCCGCCGGGTCGCGCAGCCGGAAGTCGGCGAGCACCGGCATGCCGAAGCCCGAGGCACTCTCGTCCTTGTCGACTCCGTGGCCTGAGATGAAGATCACCACCGCATCTTCAGGCTGCACCTTGGCCGCCATGGACTTGATGACCCCACGTACCGCCGTGCCGGTGGCCTGGCCGTCGCGCAGCACGGTCATGCGGTCACCGGTGAAGCCCAGCTTGCCCAGCGAATCGATGACAAAGCTGGTGTCCTTGGCCACGCCGGGCAGGTCGCCAATGGGCGCGTTGTTGTTGGCTGCGCGCACGGCCGCGTAGTTGGACATGCCCACCACCAGCGCGTAACGGTTGCGTGGTGCGGACATGGCTGCGGGCGCTGGCGCGGGCGGCGCCGCCACGACGGGTACCGGTGGTGGCGCGGCTGGGGCGGCAGCAGCCGGTGCCGCCGGTGCCGGGGGCTTCAGCGCCGCCGGCACCGCCACCACCTGTCCTGTGGGCGCCGAACCCACGGGCACGCCGGACAATTCGTTGACGCGCTCGGGCGTCAGTTCCTGCAACTGGCTCATGGCCTTCTCGGCCACGTCGGCAGCGGCCTTTTGCGCCGCCACTTCCAGCGCACGCCGCATGCCGAATTCGCGCACAGCAGGTTCCAGGCGCGTGAACATCTGTCCGCGCCCTTCGTCGGCCACCAACACGTTGCGGCCCACGAAGATGCGCGTGGCCAGGCGGACCTCGCCGATGCCGGCTTCCTGCCCAGGCACGGGGCGCACGTCGGCATAGGCCGAAAACACCAGCGAGAAGCCCGCGTCCGGCGCGAAGGTGACCACCACGCCCTGGCCCTGGTCCAGCAGCTTGTAGACCTCGGCCGTGGGCTGCAGCACCTTCAGGCCGCGCTTCTTGAATTCACGTTCCAGCGCCAGCGTGGCGGCCTGCACCGCGGGATCGGTGCGCAACGGGGCCTGTTCCGATTCACGCCGGTACATGATGGTGATCTGGTCCGTCGGCACGGCCGCTTGCACGCCAGGTGCCCAGGTGGCCAAGCCGGCCGCGACGGTGCCCGAAAGCGCACCCGACAGGGGCACGCCGGCGACCAGGCCCAGCACTTGGCGGCGTTGCGGGTCTGCAGGGTCACTCATGGCGGGCTCCTGTTGGGCGGACATCAATCCGAACATCAATCCGACCGTACGCCGGTGGCCGAAAAATCGGTCAGCACGGCGTAGTCGCCCTGTTGCGGGTTCACCGCAGGGTCGCGGCGGATCAGCGTGCACTGGCTGGTCTCCGTGCCCACGCCGTCGCAGCGCACCACGGCCACCGGACGCATCGTGGAGAAAACTTGCGTCTCACCGACCTTGGCAATGGTGGCGCGGAAGATCACCAGTTCGTCCCCGCTCTGCAGGCCGTGGATGGAGCCGCCGACCAGGCCCATCTGGTCACCGTCCACCGCCAGCACACGGCCCATGGGGCGCAGCACGGCTTCGACGCGGCGTGCGGCGTCCTCAAAGGCGCGCTGCATGGCGCGTTCGTAGTCCTGGCCCAGGCGGCGCTGCACTTCCAGGCTCTCCAGGCGGTCACCCGGGGCGATGACCGCACGGTCGCCCGTCGTGCGGCCGGTCTGGCCCACCACCTCCACGGCCGCGGGGAACAGCAGCTTGCCGCTGTAGCGGTCCTTCATCTGCAGCGACAGGCGCACCCGCGTCACGGCCACGCGCACACCACCTTCGATGGTCTGGATGTCCTGCGTGACGCCGGTGAACTGGCCGTCGATGACGATGTCGCTGGCCTCCGCGGT
>JANOAM010000772.1:0-11432 GCA_031411215.1 Betaproteobacteria bacterium | reverse complement strand
GCCGCGGCCACCACGTCGGTCAGGTAGAACTCCTTCTGCGCGTTGTCGTTTTGCAAGGCCATCACCCAGCGCTTGAGCAGCGCGGTGGGCGCGGCCATGATGCCGGTGTAGACCTCGTGGATCTCGCGTTGCGCGGCGCTGGCGTCCTTGTGTTCGACGATAGCGTGCACGTGGATGCCTTCGCGCACGATGCGGCCATAGCCGGTGGGGTCAGGCAGGTCGATCGTCAGCAAGGCCAGCTTGTCGCCGGCACAGGCCTGCACCAGTGCCAGGGCCGTAGCGGCGCGGAACAGCGGCACATCGCCGTTGAGGATCAGCGTGATGCCGTTCTCGTCCGGCAGCAGCGGCACCGCTTGTTGCACTGCGTGACCAGTTCCCAGCTGCGGCATCTGGCGTGCGAAAACAGCGCCGCTCTTGGCGCAGGCTTCTTCCACCTGTTCGGCGCCGTGGCCGGTGATGATGACGGTACGGTGGGCTCCCACACCGACGGCGGCGTCCAGGACGTGCTGCAATAGACTGCGCCCAGCCAGACGGTGCAGGACCTTCGGCAACGCGGACTTCATCCGTGTGCCCTTGCCAGCTGCCATGATCACGACGTTCAATGCCATGCCAATGTCCAGGATCAAAACCGTCATTATCGGATTGCTGCTAGTGCTCACCGGGCCCTTTCTCACGGGTTGCAGTGCTTTGCGGCTGGGCTATTCCAACGGCCCCACACTGGCCTGGATCTGGATCGACGGCTACTTCGACTTCTCGCGTGCGCAGTCGCCCGAGGTGCAGAAGAAGCTGGACGGCTGGTTCGCCTGGCACCGCAGCAGCCAGCTGAGCGACTACGCGGCGCTGCTGGCCAGCGCGCAGGCCGAGGTCCCCGAGCCCACCACGCCCGCCGCTGCTTGCCGCTGGGCCGACCGCATCCGCGACCAGCTGGAACCCGCCTTGCAGCGCGCAGTAGCGGACTTTGCGGAACTGGTGCCGGGTCTGGGCGAGCCGCAGCTGCGCCACCTGGAACGGCGCTACGGCAAGATCATCGACGAGATGCGCGGCGACTACCTGCAGCCGGACGCGGCCGACCGCCTGCGTGACTCCGTCAAGCGCACCGTGGACCGCGCCGAACAGTTGTACGGTTCACTGGACGACGCACAACTGCGGGTGATCCGCGCCGGCGTCGTCGCATCGCCCTTCAACCCGGAGCTGTGGCTGCTGGAGCGCCAGCGCCGCCAGCGTGACGTGTTGCAGACCTTGCGCCGGCTGCAGGCCGAACGCGCCGATGTGCAACAACGCACGGCCGCGCTGCGCGGTCTGGTGGAGCGCACGGAACGTTCACCGAACGCCGAGTACCGCGCCTACCAGGTCAAGCTGACCGACTACAACTGCAGTCTGGCGGCGCAGATCCACAACGCCACCACACCCGCGCAGCGCCTGAAGGCGCGCGAGAAGCTGAAGGGCTGGGAAGATGATGCCCGCTCGCTGATTTCAGCCGTTTGAAGTCAGCGGGCGCGTGAGCTTCAGGTGGGCGGCAGCTGAACCACCACACGGCGCGGATTGACGCCGAGCTTGGGGAAGTCCATCAGTGCGGCTTCAAACAGGGCCGTCATGGTCTGGGTGCCGGTCATGGACGACGACGATTCATGGCTGGCGTGTGATTCATACAGCGGCTTGCCAGCGCTGCGGTCACGGATGAGCACCGCGACCTCGCGTTCGTAGCGGCGCGCGTCGAACTGCATGCCCACACCCCAGCGCGGGCCCATCCAGGGGCCGTGGCGGTAATAGCCGAAGCTGCCACGCCACCACAGCGAATCGGCCCAGGGGTAGTTGTCGGCGTAGCCCACGCGTGAGCCCACCTGCACCAGCACGTCCGGCTGCTGGCCAGCGTCCACCGGCTTGAAGCCGGCCTTGGCCAGGGCCGGGCGGGCGGCGGCCTCCAGCGTGTCGGCTTCGCCGCCCTTCTGGGCTTGCGAGGGCAGGCGCTCGAAGGCGTAGGTGCCAGCCTTGCGGTCAGCGGGCCACTCGCCAAAGCTGGACACGTCGCTGGTGACGCTGGACATGGCCGCGCAGCCGGACAAGGCCACGGCAGCGGCTATCAGAGGCAAGGACAGCGGAAGGCTCAGGAATCGCATGGCTCAATCCTCCAGGTCGGCAGGGTCGCCGGACACATTGCGGTGCAGCTTGACGGAGTTCGGCACATCCGAACAGGGTTCTTCATCAAAAGCCAGGTCACCATAGGCAACCGGCGTTCCGGTCGCTTTGAGCGTGGTGAAGGGGAAGTGGTTCCTGTCCATCATGTGCGACAGCGTGATGTTGCCCATGGCGCTGAACATGTTGGCTATGCGGCCCGGGTGGTGTTTTTCCCATTCGCGGATCATCGCCTTCACCTGCACCCGCTGCAGCGTGGTCTGACTGCCGCACAGGGTGCAGGGGATGATGGGGAACTGTCGGTGCTCTGCCCATCGTTCCAGGTCGGTCTCGGCCACATAGGCCAGCGGGCGGATGACCACGTTCTTGCCGTCGTCCGACACCAGCTTGGGCGGCATGCCCTTGATGCGGCTGCCGAAGAACATGTTCATGAGCAGCGTCACCACCATGTCGTCGCGGTGGTGGCCCAGGGCGATCTTGGTGGCGCCCAGTTCACCGGCTACGCGGTACAGGATGCCGCGCCGCAGCCGTGAGCACAGGCTGCACATCGTCTTGCCCTCGGGCACCAGCTTCTTGACGATGGTGTAGGTGTCCTGCTCTTCGATATGGAAGGGCACATCACGGCTCTTCAGGTAGTCCGGCAGCACGTGCTCCGGGAAGCCGGGCTGCTTCTGGTCCAGGTTGACGGCCACGATGTCGAACTTGGCCGGCGAGCGTTCGCGCAGGGACAGCAGGATGTCCAGCAGCGCGTAGCTGTCCTTGCCCCCGGACACGCACACCATGACCTTGTCGCCGGGCTCGATCATGTTGAAGTCGCCAATGGCCTGGCCGACCTGGCGGTGCAGGCGCTTGCTCAGCTTGTTGGCTTCGAAGTCGGCCTTCTTGATGGCCGCGCTGTCTGTCATGTCAGTCATGCGACGGTTCTCCGATCAAGGACTTGCGCGGAACCGGCTTCGCCGGTCCGCTGCAAGAGCCCCCTCGGGGGGTGGCGACCGAAGTGAGCCTGGGGGTCATGGTTTCATGCCGAAGACTTCGACACCGACGGCGTCGCAGTCCGGGTAGACATCGGGCTTTTCGGTGGCGACCCGGGCTGCGCGCACCTTGGGGTGGCCCAGCATGCGCGCCAGCACGTCGTCGGCCAGCGTTTCCTGCAGGTGGATGTGGCCTTGCGACACGCGCGCCGCGATCTCACGGCGTATGAAGTCGTAGTCCAGGACTTCGTCCAGCTTGTCGTGCACGGGTGTGCTTACCGCCATCGGGATGTACAGATCCACGTTGATCTTGACGCGCTGTTCGCCCTTCTTTTCAAAGTCGTGCACGCCGATGTTGATCCACACCTCGTAGTCACGCAGGAACAGGCGCCGGCAGTCCATCAGGCGTGGGTGGTTGATGAGGCTTTGCATCAGGGGGCTTTCGGAGCTGGTGGCTTCTCTCGTGCGATGAACATGACGTCGCGTGCCTGGGGCTGCAGATGCTGCCCGCCATCCACCAGCAGTGTGGTGCCGGTGATGGCGGGGGACTCCAGCAGGAAGCGCACGGCACGCGCCACGTCTTGCGGCGTGGAACTGCGCTGCAGCGGCGTCATGCGGTGGGACTGGTCGAACTCGGCCTTGTTCATTTCGCCCGACAACAGCGTGACGCCGGGCGCCACGCCGCACACGCGCACACGCGGCGCCAGCGCCTGCGCCAGCAGCGTGGTGGCGGCTTCCAGCGCGGCCTTGCTGAGCGTGTAGCTGAAGTAGTCGGGGTTGGGGTTCCACAACTTCTGGTCCAACAGGTTCACCACCACGCCGCTGCCGCCAAGCCGGTGCAGCGCACGCGCCAGGATCACGGCGGGCGCCGTGTTGGCGCGCCAGGCGCGGTCCAGCGTGGCGGTGCTGAAGCTGGCGAGGTCGTCGTATTCGAAGAGGGACGCATTGTTGACCACCGCGTCCACGCGGCCGAAGGCCTGGCCCACGGCGGGCACCAAGGCCTCGCAGTCGGCTTCCACGCTCAGGTCGGCCGCAAAGGCTTCGGACCGTGCCCCGGCGTCGCGTGCTGCAGCGACGGTCTGCGCCGCCGCTGCAGCCGATGAACGGTAGTGCACCGCCACGTCCCAGCCGTTCGCAGCCAAGTCGAGCGCAATGACGCGGCCGATCCGTTGGCCAGCGCCGGTGACGATCACGACCGGGCGGGCAACAGGGCGGGAGGTGGGTTGGGAGCCGGAAGCCATGGTTTCTACAATGCGACCGATGTCATCGACCGGGCCCGAGAGTTTATCGGCCAGCCTCCTTCCTCGCGTGCTGGCGGCCATTGCGTCGGCCGGCGGCTGGCTCCCGTTCGACCACTTCATGGCGATGGCGCTGTACGAACCGGGCCTGGGCTATTACACGCGTGGCACGCCGGTGTTTGGCACCATGCCTTCCAGCGGCAGCGACTTTGTCACCGCACCGGAGCTGTCGCCGCTGTTTGGCCGAGCCCTGGCGCGGCAAGTTGAGCAAGCCCTGGAAGCGGCAGGGGCCGACACGGTCTATGAATTCGGCGCCGGCAGCGGGGCGCTGGCCGCGCAGTTGCTGGGCAGCCTGGGCGGCCGCGTGAAGCGCTACGCCATCGTGGACTTGTCCGGCACGCTGCGGCAGCGCCAGGCGTTGCGGTTGGCGGCATGGCAGGGCACGGTTGAATGGCTGGACGAGCTGCCGGACACGCTGCAGGGTGTGGTCATCGGCAACGAAGTGCTGGACGCCATGCCCGTGCAGTTGCTGCATTGGGACGGCCGCCAGTGGCTGGAACGCGGCGTGGCGGCAGATGGCGACGCGTTGCACTTTGCAGACCGCTCCAGCACACAGCGCCCGCCGGTGGACGGCCCCTTCATGCTCGGCACGGTGACCGAGATCCACCCGCAGGCCGAAGCCTTCATCCGCACCCTGGCGGGCAAGCTCACACGCGGCGCGGCCTTCTTCATCGACTACGGTTTCCCCGAGGCCGAGTACTACCACCCGCAACGCACAGCAGGCACGCTGATGTGCCACCGCGCCCACCAGGCCGACGACCGCCCGCTGGAAGATGTGGGCAGCAAGGACATCACGGCCCATATCAATTTCACCGGCATCGCGCTGGCAGGGCAGGACGCGGGGCTGGACGTGCTGGGCTACACCAGCCAGGCGCGTTTCCTCTTCAACTGCGGTCTGGCTGACTTGCTGGCCACGGCCGACCTCCGTGAACGGGCCATGGCGCAGAAGCTGGTCACCGAACACGAGATGGGCGAACTCTTCAAGGTCATTGCATTCGGCCGCGGCATCACGCTGGACCCGCTGGGTTTTGCAGCGGGTGACCGCATGCATACGCTGTAGGAACGGGAATAGAGCGAGCATGCGCTGGGTCATCGTCTTCGTGCTCGCTTGCCTGGTGTTTAACACCCTGCATGGCTGGATGCGCAAGATCGGCCTGGGCAAGCTGCCGGGTGATTTCAGCTTCAGCTTCCGTGAGCGCGAATACCATGTGCCGCTGGCCAGCAGCGTGGTGCTCAGTGTGTTGTGCATGCTGATAGGCATGCTCCTGTAGACGCCTTCTCTCATGAACATCTTCCTGTCCTACCCCAGCACACGCCGCGACTTCGCGGAACGTCTGAAGCTGGGCCTGGAAGCTGAACAGCACGAGGTCTTCTTCGACCGCGATGACCTGCCGCCCGGCGAGGCCTTTCACCAGGCCATCCGCGGCGCGGTCCAGTCCGCCGACCTGTTCATCTTTGTCGTGGCACCCGAATCGCTGCGTGAGGGCGGCTACGCGCGTGCGGAACTGGGCTTCGCGCAGGAGCGTTGGCCGCAGCCCGCTGGCCACGTGCTGCCGGTGCTGCTGGCACCCGTGGACGTGACGCAGCTGCCGCCCTACCTGCTGGCCGTGACCTTGCTGGAACCGCAGGGCGATGCCGTGGCCGCCACCCTGGCCGCCGTCGCGCGCCTGAATCGGCCGCCCGCGCGCCGCTGGGCGCTGAAAGCCGCCGCAGGCGCTGCTTTGCTGCTGGTGATGCTCGCGTCCTGGTGGGTGCAGCAGCAACGCCAACACGCTGCGGCCGAACTGGTGCGCCGTGTGGGCGAAGCACTGGCCGTGCTCAAGCTCTGCACCGAAGGCAACCCGGCCGAACCCTTTGCTCTGCTGGGCCAACTGGCCGCCGCGCCGGACGCACCCACTGCCGTCAAACAAGCCCAGGAAGACTGCGCCATGCACTGGCTGCGCCTGGCGCGTCCAGGGCCAGACCGCACGTTTGCGCAGTACACCGCGCCGCTGAAGCCTGTGCTGGTGAAGGCGCTGACCGCAGGCGGCCCGTCAACCGTCGGCCCGCGCGCGGCCGACCTGCGGGCCCACCTGGGCTGGGCCGAAGCCATGCTCTGGCAGGACCTGCACGACCCCGGCATCGACCCCACGGGCCTGTACCGTGAAGCGCTGCAGCAGGACCGCGGCAACGCCTACGCACACGGCATGTGGGGCAACTGGTTGCTGCTGAAGCGGCCCATGCAGGTGGACGAGGCACTGAAGCACTTCGACGCCGCCGTGGCCGCCGGGCGTGACCGGCCCTTCATCCGCCGCCTGCAACTGGGCGCCATGCTGGGCACGGACGCGCTGGGTGTGCCGCTGGTGCAGGTGCTGAACCAGATGCGCCAGAACCAGGAGTCCTTGTCCGACGCAGCGAGGCAACGTGCCTGGTCCTACCACTACGCCCATGCCTGGCGCCAGGGTGTGGATGTGAATGTGCTGCAGGCGCTTTCTCCACCAGACGCGCTGGACACCTTCAACTGGCTGTTCCCGGCGCCCAAGGCCGACGACAGCCGCTACGCCATCTGGGCCCTGCTGCGCGCGATGCTGCTGGAACGCCTGGGCCGTGGCGACGAGGCTCGCGCCAGTCTGCTCCCGCTGCAGGCGGACATGCGCAAGGAGCGCAGCAGCGGCCCCATCGTGGACGCCGTGTCGGCCTTCCTGGCACGCAAGAAGTCCAACGCACAGTGACACAGACGCTTCTGCTGGGTTTTGTGCTGGGCTACTTTGCCCTGCTGCTGGTGGTGGCCTGGTGGACCTCACGCCGCGCCGACAACGACGCCTTTTTCACCGGCAGCCGTGCCAGCCCCTGGCCGCTGGTGGCCTTCGGGATGATCGGCACGTCGCTGTCGGGTGTCACCTTCATCAGCGTGCCGGGTGCGGTCGGCATCACCCACTTTGGCTACCTGCAGGTGGTGCTGGGCCAGGTGCTGGGCTACATGGTGGTGGCTTTCCTGCTGCTGCCGCTGTACCACCGCCACCAGTTGACTTCCATCTACGGTTACCTGCAACACCGGCTGGGGCCGGTGTCGGGCCGCACGGGCGCAGGCATCTTCCTGCTGTCGCGCACGCTGGGCGCCACGGCCCGACTGTTCCTGGTGGTGAAGGTGCTGCAGGACAGTTTGCTGTCGGCATTCGGCGTGCCGCTGTGGCTGACGGCGGCGGTGATCCTGCTGATGGTGCTGCTGTACACGGTGGAAGGTGGTGTGCGCACCATCGTGTTCACGGACACGCTGCAGACGGCGGGCATGCTGACGGGCCTGGTGGTGTGCACCGTCTTCCTGCTGCAGCAGCTGGACCTGGGCCCCACAGTCGCGCTTGCGCAGATGCAGCAGCAAGGCCTGTCGCAGGTCTTCGGCACCGACCCCATGGCGCGTGACTGGTGGGCCAAGCAGATGCTGGCCGGCGCCTTCATCGCCATCGCCATGACGGGGCTGGACCAGGAGATGATGCAGAAGAGCCTGTCGGTGCGCCGCGTGGCAGACGGTCAGAAGAACGTGGTGGTGCTGGCCTTCGTGATGGTGGCGGTCGTCTGCCTGTTCCTCTTTTTGGGCGGGCTGCTGCACTTGTTTGCCGCGCAGGCCGGTGTCGCTGCGCGTGGCGACGCGCTGTTCCCGGCCGTGGTGCTGGGCCATTTGCCGGTGGCGGTGCAAGTGCTGTTCGTGGTGGCGCTGATCTCGGCCCTTTTGCCCAGTGCGGACGGTGCGCTGACGGCGCTGACCGCCAGCTTCTGCATAGACCTCTTGCGCATGCAGGAACGCGGCGACTGGTCCGAGCCGCGCCGCGTGCACATCCGGCGTGTGGTGCACCTGGGCTTTGCGGCGCTGTTCCTGTTGCTGGTGCTGGGCTTTGCGGCGCTGAACAGCCCCAGCATGATCGGCCTGGTGCTGAAGATCGCCGCCTACACCTACGGGCCCTTGCTCGGACTCTTTGCGTTTGGCGTGATGACCACCCGCGTCGCAAGGGACCGGTGGGCGCCCTTTGCGGCGGCTGTTGCGCCGGTACTGTGTTGGCTTCTGGACTCGAACCAGCGTGCTTTGTTCGGCGCCTGGGAAGTCGGTCTGGAGTTGCTGGTTCTGAATGCGGCGCTCACTTTTGCCGCGCTGTGGTTGTTGTCGGCACCCAAACGAAAACAGGGAACCGAAGTCCCCTGATCCTGATGCCATGGGCGCCAATGGGCGCCGGTGACTACCTCAACGCAAGTTGGACTTCCGCAGACGGCGCAACTGCGGCAAGGCGATTCCCAGGCCCGCGAGCAGCACCAGTGGCAGGCTGCCCGGTTCCGGTACCGTGGGGCAAGCAGGTTGGCCAGGTTGGCCGCACTGGATCACGGTGTTGGCACCGCCGCCGATGATGTAGCTGCGCCCATCGCCGTCCAGGCCCAAGGTCTGCAAGCCGCCGAAGTTGCCGCTAAAGGACGAGTGACAAGGGCCAGCGTTCTGGTTGATGTCATTGTTGGACAGCCCCGGGAATGCGGCCTGGCCTGCGGCGGTCAGGGTTGCGCCCGTTGAGTTGCAGGCCAGCACTTCCGTGAGCCCGGGCAGCAGTGCGGACAGCCATCCGTAGGCGTCCACGCCTGAGCCGTGCGCCATGATGCCACCACCCGACGCACCAAAGGCGTTGATCGCGGAGGCGTTCGAAGTCAAAGCCACACCCTCTGCGGTGTCCAGGTCATTGACGGCGCCAGTGCCCGCCATCCAGAGCATGTTCACGTCAACAGCACCGCTGGCCAGATCCGAAAAGAACTGGTTGATGGCCGCAGCCGAGTCGATGAAGAGCACGGTCTTGCCCAGCACATTGGCCGCTGACCCGATAGCGCCGCCGGCGTTGCCTGCGGTAAAGCTCAGGTTGGCTGCCGCGCCCAGGGCCACGATGTCGTAGTTGGTGGTCCCAGCCAGGGTGCGTGTCACGCCGCTGAGCACGTTGCTGACGGCCTTTTCGATGTACAGCCAACCTTCCTGGTTGACACCGCCCGCCGTTCGGTTGCCATGGTCGGTGAGGTCATCGCCGCCCAAGATCACCGGGCCGGCAT
The DNA here is from genome assembly GCA_031411215.1 of Betaproteobacteria bacterium. Lineage (GTDB taxonomy): Bacteria > Pseudomonadota > Gammaproteobacteria > Burkholderiales > Burkholderiaceae_C > Rubrivivax. The sequence continues at coordinate 1,978 of JANOAM010000772.1, read as the reverse complement.
GCGCGGATATGCTGCCCGCAGCCAAGGCTGCCGCCGCAGCCAGCTTGAGTAGAGTCCACTTCATGGAGCTATCCCCCTAAGTTGAATACATTGCTGAGCCTGCAACGCAGGGTCGGACATTTCCAGCACATTTCGAGCCAAATCAGAAATAAGCCTCTTAATCAAAGGCTTATGTATCTGTGCCGGTTTGCCCTGCGACGCCGTGTCAAGGCATTCGACAGGTCAAGCACTTGCGGATTTCTGGAAATGTGCGATGGCGGTGGCCCGGGCCCGTTGCACATCGGCGCCAATCTCGGGGCCGCTGCGTCCGCGTGCCGCTGCCGCCGACGCCACACTGGCGCTGTCGACCGCCCGCGCGGCTTCCAGCAACGCAGGCAGCGTGGCGACCGGACCGTAGGGGCGTGACTGCATGCCCGCCCGCCCGCGCGCGTCACATTCGCAGGCCTGCAGAACCAGCAGGAACCGTTCCGGCCGCCGCAGGGCGTCACACCGGCTGAACAGGCGCACAAGGGCTTCTGCGCCCAGTGCACTGCTGCCATGTATATGGGTGTGCTCGCGTGCCACCACCTCCGCCAGTTCCCGGCAGTCGGCGGGCACACGCAAGCGTGCCGCCAGGCTGCGCCCCAGCTTGGCGCTGCGTTCTTCGTGACCGAGATGGCGAGGCCAGGCCTCCCGCGGGGTGCTGCCCTTTCCCAGGTCGTGCGCCAGGCAGGCCCAGCGCACGGCCAAGGGCGCATCAGCAAGGGCGCACTGCTCGAGCACCATCATCAGGTGCACGCCGGTGTCAATTTCCGGGTGGTGTTCGGGTGGCTGGGGCACACCCCACAGGCAATCCACTTCAGGCATCAGGCGTGACAGCGCGCCGCAGGCGCGCAGCACCTCCAGCATGCGGCCGGGGTGCTTGGTCATCAGACCGCGTGCAAGCTCCTGCCAGACGCGTTCTGGCACCAGCGCGTCGACTTCGCCGTTGTCCACCATCTGGCGCAGCAGCACCATCGTCTCGGGCGCGACGCTGAAGTCTGAGAAGCGTGCGGCCAGGCGTGCTAAACGCAGCAGGCGCACGGGGTCTTCCACAAAGGCCGACGACACATGCCGCAGCACACGCGCCCGCAGGTCGGCCTGGCCACCGCAAGGGTCCACCAGCGCGCCGTCGGCCGCACGTGCCATTGCGTTGATCGTGAGGTCGCGCCGCGCCAGGTCTTCTTCCAGCGTCACGCTGGGCGCGGCGTGGAAGGTGAAGCCGTGGTAGCCCGCGCCCACCTTGCGTTCGGTGCGCGCCAGCGCCACTTCCTCACCACTGACCGGGTCCAGAAAAACCGGGAAGTCCTTGCCCACGGGCTTGTAGCCCAGGTCCAGCAGTTCTTGCGGCGTGGCGCCCACGGCGACCCAGTCGCGGTCGCTGGCCGGCATGCCGAGCAACTCGTCGCGGACCGCACCGCCGACGACGTACAGCTGCATCGTGATCTCAGCGATGGGTTCGGTAGGGCTCGTCTTCGGCGATGTAGTCGCGCTCTTCCAGCGCGTCCACGATCCAGGCTTTCACACCCGGCGCCGCGGCCACATGGGCGATGTACTCGTGCGTGGTCGGCACCACCGGAAGCGCGTAGGTGCGCAGCCGCATGCACACGGGCGCGTACATCGCGTCCACGGCGCTGAACTCGCCAAAGAGGAAGGGGCCGCCGCTGTCGTTGAGCGCTTCGGCCCAGGCCAGTTCGATGCGCTGCACGTCCTTGCGCAGACCCTCCTGCTCGGCCCACACACGCGCACCGGCTTCCGGCAGCGCGGCTTCGATGTTCATGGGGCAGTGGTTGCGCAGGGCCGAAAAGCCGCTGTGCATTTCCGCGGCCAGGCTGCGTGCGCGTGCGCGCTGGCGCATGTCGGCCGGCCACACGCCGCGACCGGGGAACTTGTCGTGCAGGTACTCGATGATGGCCAGCGTGTCCCAGACCGCGAAGTCGTCGTCAAAGAGCACCGGCAC
>JANOAM010000771.1:0-3617 GCA_031411215.1 Betaproteobacteria bacterium | reverse complement strand
CGGCACGTCCACCAGCGGCACGATGGCCGCGTCGCCCTGGCCGATGCCCGAGGTCTCCACCACCACCAGGTCGAAGCCCGCGGCCTTGCAGGCCGTCACCACGTCCGGCAGCGCCTGGCTGATCTCGCTACCGAAGTCGCGCGTGGCCAGGCTGCGCATGAAGACACGCGGGCCCGCACTCCACGGGCTGATGGCGTTCATGCGGATGCGGTCGCCCAAGAGCGCGCCACCGCTCTTGCGCCGGCTGGGGTCGATGCTGATCACGGCGATACGCAGCGTGTCGTTCTGGTCCAGGCGCAGGCGGCGGATCAGTTCGTCGGTGAGGCTGCTCTTGCCCGCACCGCCGGTGCCGGTGATGCCCAGCACGGGAATCTGACGGCCGCCCGCCGCCTGGGCCAGAGCCGCTTTGAAGGCGGGGTCGGCCTTGCCGTTCTCCAAGGCTGTGATGGCCTGGGCCAGCACGCGCCAGGCCGCGTCGCTGTGGCCTTGCAGCGCGGCCACGTCCGTGGGTGCGTGCACGCACAGGTCGTGGTCGGCGCGCATGACCATTTCGCCGATCATGCCCTGCAGGCCCATGCGCTGGCCGTCTTCGGGGCTGTAGATGCGGCTGACGCCGTAGCCCTGCAGCTCGCGGATCTCCGCCGGCACGATGACCCCGCCGCCACCGCCGAAGACCTGCACATGCGCGCCGCCGCGCGCCTTCAGCAGGTCCACCATGTACTTGAAGTACTCGACATGGCCGCCCTGGTAGCTGCTGATGGCGATGCCCTGCACGTCTTCCTGCAAGGCGGCGGTCACCACCTCGTCCACGCTGCGGTTGTGGCCCAGGTGGATGACTTCCGCGCCCATGCCCTGCAGGATGCGCCGCATGATGTTGATGGCCGCGTCGTGCCCGTCGAACAGGCTGGCCGCCGTGACGAAGCGCACCTTGTGTGTGGGGCGGTACTGGGCAAGGGCCTTGAATTCGGCGGACAGGTCGGTCATGACGCTTCTCTGGTAGCTTGTCTCGACGGCGACTTTAGCGGCCGATGTGCGGGGTGGCGATGCTCCAAAACGCCGTCTGTGCTGCGCGATTTGGGCACCCGACCGCCCTAGACTTGCACGCGCATGGACAAGGACACGGTCGCCATCCACTTCGCCAAAGCTGCCGTGGCGCGGCTGACGCCGTCCGCCTGCCCCCGGGTGCTGGCGCAGTCCGGCATTTCGCCGGAATTGTTGCGGTCGGCCGATGCGCGGGTCACGTCGGAAGCCTTTGCGGCGCTCTGGATGGCCGTGGCGCAGGAACTGGACGACGAGTTCTTCGGCCTGGACCGCCGCCGCATGAAGGTCGGCAGCTTTGCGTTGCTGTGCCACGCGGTGCTGCACACCGGCACGCTGGAGCGCGCGCTGCGCCAGATGTTGCGCGGCTTCGCGGCCTTTCTGGACGATGTGGGCGGCGAGCTGCGGCTGGAGGGCCCTGACGCCTTCGTCACCCTGCGCAACGGCATCCGAGACCCGGCGGCCCACCGCTTTGCCGACGAGACCTTCCTGGTCATGGTGCACGGCTTGATGTGCTGGTTGGTGGGGCGGCGCATCCCGCTGCGTTCGGTGGCGTTTTCGCAGCCGCGGCCGGCGCATGCGCAGGAGTACGGCGTGATGTTCTCGCCCGAGTTGCAGTTCAACGCGCCGGCCACGGCGCTGTGCTTCGACGCGCGCTGGCTGGCCGCGCCGGTGGTGCAGGATGCGAAGTCGCTGGGCCACTTCCTGCGCACGGCACCGCAGTCGGTGTTCCTGAAGTACCGCAACCAGCAGGGCTGGACCGCACGTGTGCGCCGACGCATGCGAGGTGTGCGTCCCGGCGAAGACTGGCCCACGCTGGTGGGACTGGCGCACGAACTGAACGTCACGCCGTCCACGCTGCGCCGCCACCTGGCCCACGAAGGCAGCAGCTACCGCGACATCAAGGACCAGCTGCGGCGCGACGCGGCCATCGTCCACCTGAGCCAGGGCCGGCTGGGCGTTGGCGAGGTCGGGCTGCTGCTGGGCTTTCGCGAGCCCAGCGCCTTCCACCGTGCGTTCAAGAAGTGGACGGGCGTGCGGCCGGGTGAATATGGCGCCCACCGGCAAGCAGGCTTGCCCACCGGAGACAAAGGCTGATGGACCGTATCGACACGCTGGTGATAGGCGCAGGTGCCGTCGGCCTGGCTGTGGGCCGCGCGCTGGCGCAGGCGGGCCGCGAGGTGATCGTCGCCGAGGCAGCCGACGGCATCGGCCAGGGCGTCAGCTCGCGCAACAGCGAGGTCGTCCACGCGGGCCTGTACTACCCGCCGGGCTCGGCCAAGGCGAGGCTCTGCGTGCGTGGCAAGGAACTGCTGTACGAACTGTGTGCGCGCCAGGGTGTGCCCCACCGCGCCTGCGGCAAACTGGTGGTGGCCACCGACGAGAGCCAGCACACCGCGCTGCGTGTCCTGCAGGACAAGGCCGCCCGCAACGGCGTGCCAGTGGACTGGCTCGCGGCAGACCAAGCCCGGCAGCGCGAACCGGCGCTGCATTGCACGGCAGCGCTGTGGTCGCCCAGCACCGGCATCGTCGACAGCCACGCCTTCATGCTGGCCTTGCAGGGTGACCTGGAGCGGGCCGGCGGCATGCTGGCGCTGCGGTCGCGGGTGGTGGGTCTGCGCTTCACGCCCGAAGGCGCGGTGGTGGACGTGGAGTCGGAAGGCTCCGCCAGCACGCTGCTGGCACGCGAGGTGGTCAATGCCGCTGGCCTGCACGCCGTGGCCCTGGCCCGGCAGATGCAGGGCCTGCCCGCGCAGCATGTGCCGCCGGCGGGTTTTGCCAAGGGCAGCTACTTCACGCTGACGGGGCGTTCGCCCTTCCGGTGCCTGGTCTACCCGGCGCCCGTGGACGCCTGGTTGGGGGTGCACCTGACGCTGGACCTGGGCGGCCAGGCGCGCTTTGGACCCGACCTGGAATGGCTGGACGTCACCCGCCCGGAAGAGATCGACTACACCGTGAACCCGGCGCGAGCCCAGGGCTTTGAAGAGGCCATCCGCCGCTACTGGCCAGCGCTGCCGGCGGGCGCCTTGCAGCCGGGCTACAGCGGCGTGCGGCCCAAGATCCACGGCCCCGGGCAGCTGGCGCCGGACTTCCGCATCGACGGGCCCGCGTCGCACGGCGTGCCGGGGCTGGTGAACCTGTTCGGCATCGAATCCCCCGGGCTGACCTCGTCCATGGCCATTGCCGAAGAGGTGGTGACGTTGCTGGCGCACTGAGCGGCCCGCCATGCAAAACGGCCCCGAAGGGCCGTCTGGTCTGGGCTGGAAAGGATCAGCCCTTCTTGGCGTAGGCGCTGCACCAGCCGCCCGCAGCGACCTGCTTGGTGCCGAACAGCGGGCAGCCAGCCGCTGCGTCAGTCGCCTTGCCCTGGTACAGGGCGCAGTTGCTGCACTTCTGGTCCTTGGTGTGCTTCGGGAACTTCTTGGCGTCGGCCTTGGCGGTGTCGGCCACATAGCCCAGCGCGACGGCCTGGGGGTCTTTCTCATCGACCTTGACGGCCTGCGCCTGAACGGCACCTGCAGCCAGGACGGAGCCACAGGCGGCCACTTGCATCAGGAAGACACGGCGGTTGCTTTGGG
>JANOAM010000770.1:0-2816 GCA_031411215.1 Betaproteobacteria bacterium | reverse complement strand
GCGATCCGGCGAATTCCCGCCCGGCAGCCGCCTGCCCGCGGAACGTGAACTGGCGCAGCAGCTGGGCGTGTCGCGCCCTTCCGTGCGCGAAGCCATCATCGCGCTGGAAGTGGAAGGACTGGTGGACGTGCGTGTGGGCTCCGGCGTGCATGTGCTGGACACGCCGCCCGCGCGCCAGGCCCGGTCGGTGGGTGACGCCAGCGGGCCCTTCGAGATCATCCGCGCACGCCAGATCGTGGAAGGCGAACTCGCCGCGCTGGCCGCGCGCCGCATGAAAAAGACCCAGGTGGAGCAGCTGCGTGCGGTGCTGGCCACCATGGACGCCGACATCAGCGCCGGCAGCATGCCCATACACAGCGACCGCGACTTCCACCTGTGCGTGGCCGGCGCAGCCGACAACGCGCCGCTGCTGCGCACGGTGACCGAGCTCTACGACGAGCGCAACAACCCGCTGTTCGAAACCTTCGGCCAGCACTTCGAAAACACCAGGACCTGGCGCATGGCCCTGGTGGAACATCAGGCCGTGGTGGACGCCATTGCCGCGCGTGACGCCGAAGGCGCACGCCGCGCCATGCAGCGCCACCTGCAGCGGTCGCAAGACCGCTTCGCCAAGATGGCCGTCGAGTCGCGGGCATCCCCTGCCCACAAGACACCCATGCCCCGCAAGCCCCTCGCCCGGAAAGCCACACCATGAGCATCGCCTGCACCCTTCACGGCAAGCTGGACCTGCGCCTGCAGGAAGAAACGCCGCCCGCACTGGGCCCGCTGGACGTGCTGCTGGGCCTGGGCGCCGGTGGCATCTGCGGGTCGGACCTGCATTACTACAAGGAAGGCAAGGTCGGCGCCTTCGTGATCCGCGAACCGCTGGTGCCGGGGCATGAGGCCTCGGGCATCGTGCAGGCCATCGGCAGCGGCGTCACTCGCGTCAAGCCCGGTGACCGCGTGGCGATCAACCCCAGCCACCCTTGCGGTCACTGCGACTACTGCCGCGGCGGGCGCGGCAACCTGTGCCGCAAGATGTATTTTCTGGGCAGCGCCAGCATCTTCCCGCACGCCCAAGGCATGTTCCGCGAACGTTTTGTCATGGGCGAAGCGCAGCTGACACCCATCACTGAAGCCGACATCAGCCTGGGCGAAATCGCCTGCGCCGAACCACTGTCCATAGGCCTGCACGCGCTGCACCGCGCCGGGCCGGTGCTGGGTGAAAAGGTGCTGATCACCGGCGCCGGCACCATCGGCGCCATGTGCGTGATGGCCGCGCGCCTGGCCGGTGCGGCGGAGATCACCGTGTGCGACGTGCACGACCGCGCGCTGGAGCTTGCGCGCCGCGTGGGCGCCGACCGCACCGTGCGCAGCGACCAGGTCGATGTGGCCACGCTGGCCGACAGCGCCGACGTCACCATCGAAGCCGCCGGCAACCCCGCCGCGCTGCACACCTGCCTGACCGCCGTGAAGCGTGGCGGCCGTGTCATCCAGGTGGGCACCTTGCCGGCCGAACTGCCCTTCCCCGCCAACAGCGTGATGCAGCGTGAACTGGACTACCGCGGTGTGTTCCGCGCCCACCTGGCCTTTGACTGGGCGGTGCAGGCCATCCGCGGCCGGCGTGTCGATGTGCGGCCGTTGATCACCGCGCAACTGCCGCTTTCCGAATCCCGTGCCGCGTTTGAGCTGGCGCTGGACAAGACACAAAGCACCAAGGTTCAGGTCGTGGCGGCCTGATCCCAACAACCACCACCCGCCACGAGGAGACAAACGACATGAAGCAAGACATGAAGCGCAGCCTGTTGAAGACCCTGCTGGCCACGGCGGCCCTGGCCTTGGCTGGCAGCGCATTCGCGCAGACCAAACTCAAGTGGGCCCACGTCTACGAGACCAGCGAGCCGTACCACACCGAAAGCGTGTGGGCTGCCGAAGAGATCAAGAAACGCTCAGGAGGCAAGTTCGACATCCAGGTCTTCCCCGCGTCGTCTCTGGGCAAGGAAACCGACATCAACCAGGGCATGCAGCTGGGCACGGTGGACATGATCATCAGCGGCCCGTCCTTCGCCGCACGCAGCTACCCGCGCCTGGGCATCGCGTACTACCCCTTCATCTTCCGCGACGGTGAGCACCTGCTGGCCTACAGCAAGAGCGCGGTGTTCAAGGAAATCATCGACGGCTTCCGCGACAAGACCGGCATCCAGATCCTCGCCTACACCTACTACGGCGCGCGCCACACCACGGCGCAGAAGGCCTTCACCGACTGCGCCGGCATGAAGGGCATCAAGATCCGTGTGCCCGACGTGCCCGCCTACCGCGCCACGCCGGAAGCCTGCGGCGCCAACCCCACGCCCATCGCATTTGCCGAGGTTTATCTGGCGCTGCAGAACGGCACCGTGGACGCGCAGGAAAACCCGCTCACCACCATCGAAGCCAAGAAGTTCTATGAAGTGCAGAAGCACATCATGCTCACCGGCCACATCATCGACGGTCTGACCACGCAGGTGGCGCCGCACGTCTGGAGCAAGCTGACTGACGCGGAGAAGAAGATCTTCGCCGACGTGGCGCTGGAAGCCGCCGTGCGCGCCAGTGCGCAGATCAAGAAGCGTGAAGCGGAACTGGTCGACCTGTTCAAGCAGAAGGGACTGGGCGTGCACACCGTCAACCGCCAGAGCTTCGTGGACGCAGTGCTGAAGGCCAAGACGGTGGAGTCCATGGGCTTCGACCGCAAGGACTACGACCGCATCGTGGCCATCAAATAGGCAAGCGGGCCACCCCATGAGCATTGATCTGGACGCCAGCCCCAAGGTGATGGGCGACGACGGTGAATTCCACGC
>JANOAM010000769.1:0-9708 GCA_031411215.1 Betaproteobacteria bacterium | reverse complement strand
CATCCCGCTGGATGTTCTGCAGAGCAAGGACGACAAGGTCGCCATCCCGCCGCTGGTGGGCGCGCTGCTGAAGAACGAACAGGACGTGACCTTGTTCGAAAAACTCGTCTTCATGCAGATCACAACCGCTGAAGATGAAGTCGGTCGAGCCTGTCACGTTGGAACGCGGCCCGGTGCGCCTGGAGCCGCTGGGGCTGGAACACGAAGCGGGCCTGGCCGAAGCCGCGGCCGACGGCGAGTTGTGGAACCTGCGTATCACGTCGGTGCCCGAACCTGGTGCCACGCGCGCCTACATCGAAGCCGCGTTGCGCATGCGGTCCGAAGGCCACCGCTTCGCCTTCGCCGTGCTGGACGCGGCCTCTGGCCGGGTGATCGGCAGCAGCAGCTACCACGACATCGTGCCCGCAGTGGAGCGCCTGGAGATCGGCTACACCTGGTATGGCCTGAGCCACCAGCGCGGCGCCGTCAACACCACCGCCAAATGGCTGCTGATGCAGCATGCCTTCGAGACCCTGGGCGCCCAGCTGGTGGGCTGGCGCACCGACAACTACAACTTCGCCAGCCAGCGCGCGATCGAACGTCTGGGCGCGCGCAAGGACGGCGTGCTGCGTCACCACGGGCTGCGCCGCGACGGCACGGTGCGCGACACCGTGATGTACAGCCTCACCGCGGGCGAATGGCCCGAGGTGAAGGCCCACCTGGAGCATCAGCTCCGCAAGCCGCGCTGAAACCCGGCGCAACGCCGGCAGGAGACCCGCCTCATCATGGCCCGCAACAAGAACATCTCGGTAGACGATCTCTGGAAGATCGAACGCCTGTCCGGCCCCAGCCTGAGCCCTGACGGCGCGCAGGCCGTGGCCTCGCTGAGCAGCTTTTCCATGGAGGACAACAAGTCCTCGTCGTCGCTGTGGCTGCTGTCCACGCTGGGCGGCGCCCCGCGGCGGCTGACGGCCTGTGGCGACAAGGACGGTGGTGCGCGCTGGAGCCCCAAGGGTGACCTCATCGCCTTCAGCGCACGGCGTGAGCAGGAAGGCAGCAAGGACAAGGAAACCCAGCTCTACGTCATCGCACCTGACGGTGGCGAGGCCCACCGCGCGGCCGACGTGGCCACCGGGGTGGGCGGCTTCCGCTGGTGCCCGGACGGCAAGCGCCTGGTCTTCATCAGCTGGGTGCGGCCGGAACTGAAAGGCAACAAGGCCCAGGCCGCCGCGCACAAGACCTTCGGCGAACGCAAGGAAACCGGCTACGTCACCAGCGAGGCGTGGTACCGCCACTGGGACCACAACCTGCCCATGGGCCGCGTGCCGCATCTGCACCTGCTGGAACTGGCCAAAGACGGCGGCCCGGGCAAGGTACGCGACCTCTTCGAAGGCACACCCTACGAGCTGGTCCGGGCCGAACCGGGTACGGACCAGTTCGACATCTCGCCCGACGGCAAACGCATCGTCTTCGCTTTCGACCCGGCGCCAGAGAAGCGCGGCGACGGCCGCTCTGCGCTGGTGGAAATGGACATCAAGAGCGGCAAGGCCGCGGTCATCGCGCAGCACAAGGAATGGGACTTCGGCGCCCCGCGCTACAACCCGGACGGCGGCCAGGTGGCCTTCACCTGCAGCCACCAGCATGTCAAGCACACCATGCCCTCGCAGCTGGCGATCTGGACGCGCGACAACGGCAGGTGGGCTGTGGTCAGTTCCGAGTGGGACCACGCCGTGCACGCCCCGCTGCTGTGGGAAGCCGACGGCCAGGCCCTGCTGTTCGCGGCCGAACAGCAAGGCCGCACGCACCTGTGGCGCTTTGACTTGGCCGACAAGCGCGCCGAAGTGGTGGCGCGCGGCGGTTGGGTCAGCGGTTTCGACAAGGTGGCGGGCACGCTGGTGACGCTGTCGGACACCGCGTTGAACCCGGCCCGAATGCACGTGCATGTGGCCGGCGCTGAACCGCAACGCATCGAGACCTTCAATGACGAACTGATGGCGCAGTTCAGCTTCGGCAAGGTCGAAGAGGTTTGGTACAAGGGCGCGCTGGATGATCAGGTCCAGATGTGGGTGGTCTACCCACCGGGCTTCGACGCCAAGAAGAAGTACCCGGTGCTGCACAACATCCACGGCGGCCCGCACACCGGGCCTGGTGACAACTGGCACTACCGCTGGAACACGCAGGTCTTCGCGGCGCAGGGCTACATCGTCGCCAGCGTCAACTACCACGGCTCTTCAGGTTTCGGTTATGCCTTCCTGGACAGCATCACCCACCGTTGGGGCGAACTGGAACTGCAGGACGTGGAAGCCGGCACCGACTGGCTGCTGAAGAAGTCCTTCGTGGACCGCAAGCGCGTTTTCGCGGCGGGTGGCAGCTACGGCGGCTACATGGTGGCCTGGATGAACGGCCACGTGAAGCCCGGCCGCTACCAAGCCTACATCTGCCATGCCGGCTGCTTCGACTGGGTGGGCATGTTCGCCGACGATGCGTACTACTGGCACGCCAAGGAACTGGGCCACTGGTACTGGGACGACATGGACCAGGTCCACCGCCAGAGCCCGCACGCCTTCGCCAAGAACTTCAAGACGCCCACGCTGGTGATCCACGGCGCGCTGGACTACCGCGTACCCGACGCCCAGGGCCTGGCCTACTACAACACGCTGAAGGCGCTGAAGGTGGATGCGCGGTTACTCTGGTTCCCCGACGAGAACCACTGGATCCTCAAGCCGCGCAACAGCAAGCTGTGGCACGAGGAGTACTTCGGCTGGCTGGCCCGCCACGACAACAAGCCGGCCCGCGGCCGCTGAACCCCCGGGCCCGGGCGCCGGGGCTCAGCCGGCAGCGACTTCCAGGCGGTCACGCCCCTTGTCCTTGGCGCGGTAGAGCGCCTCGTCGGAACGCTGCAGCACTTCTCTGAGCCGGGTGTCGCCAGCTTGCGCGCAGCTCAGGCCGGCGCTGACGGTCAGGTGCAGGGACTGGTCGTCGATTTCAAAGTCTTGGCCGCGCACCGACGCCAGCAGGCGTTCCCCGGCCACCTGCGCCGCGCGCAGGTCGGCACCCGGCAACAGCGCGACAAACTCTTCCCCGCCCGTGCGGGCCAGCGTGTCGCGCTTGCCCAGGGTGGCGCGCAGACGCTGCCCCATCTGCACCAGCACCGAGTCCCCCGCCAGATGGCCGTGCACGTCATTGACACGCTTGAAGTGGTCCAGGTCCAGCGCCAGAACCGCAAAGCCCGTGCCGCCCAACTGGTGGCGCTGCCATTCATCGGCCAGGCGGGTTTCCAGTTCGCGCCGGTTGGGCAGGCCAGTCAGCGCGTCGTGCCGGGCCTGCTGGCGCAGCGCCGTCACCAGGCGCACGGTGACCAGGCCCATGAAGCTGAAGTTGAAGATCGCCGCACCGCACAGGTACGCAAACAGCAGGCTGCCGTTGATGCCACCCGAGAGCTGCATTTCCAGCGGGTGCGACCAGTCCAGCAGCTGCTGCACCACGCGAGCAGAGAAACCCGCAGTCACCAGGCCCGCCGGCACGCCGATGGCCACCAGCACTGGCCAACCGAACTCTTCCTTCGCCGGTGCTGCCACCTTGGCAACGGCACTGCCCAGCATCCAGACCAGGGAGCCATAGGTCAGCGTCACGCGCAAGGAGGCCGTGTCGGTCCCCGGACCCGAGGCCACCAGGGCAGCACTCACCAGCCCCACCACCACCAGCAGTTCGCGGTCGGACGGCGGTATCCGCAGGAACAGTTCCAGCCCCCGGCGCAGCGCCGCAAAGGCCGCCACGTAGGCCAGGCTGCTGCCCACGTAGGGCCACCACAGACGCTCCGCGCCCCGGTTGGCCGCCAGCAGGAAGCCCAGGCCGATGAGCAGCATGAAAGCCGCCCAGTGCGCCACCGCCCCACGCTCGTTGCGCAGGATCAGACTCAGCAATCCCCAGCCCAGCGCGTAAAGGCCGAATTGCCCGGCAACGAGCCAGGCCAGAGGGGAGAAAATGGAGGAGTCCATCAGCTGAGTCGGATCCTTGGAAACCGATGAGAACACACCCTCTGCAGCGATGCGGCCGGGCCGGCCCGCTTTGGCCGATACTGGCAACGTTTTCGGCCGATACCTGCCGACCTGAAGAGATCTCCGTGCTGATCAACTTTTTCTACACGCTGCGCGCGGCCAGGCTCAAGGTCTCCGTCAAAGAGTACCTGACCCTGCTGGAAGCCATCCAGGCCGGTGTCATTGACGACGACGGCGGCCCCACGGTCGACAAGTTCTACTACCTGGCGCGCACCAGCCTGGTCAAGGACGAAGCCCAGTTCGACAAGTTCGACCGCGCTTTCGCCGCTTACTTCAAAGGCGTGGAACTGCTCACCGATTTCACCCAGGACGTGCCGCTGGAATGGCTGCGCAAGACTCTGGAACTGGAACTCAGTGCCGAAGAAAAAGCCGCCATCGAGAAGATGGGCTGGGACGAGTTGATGGAAACGCTGAAGAAGCGTTTTGAAGAGCAGAAGGAGCGCCACGAAGGTGGCAACAAGATGATAGGCACGGGGGGCACAAGTCCTTTTGGTGCCTATGGGGTGAATCCGCAGGGCATACGCATAGGCCAGGACAAAGGCCGCAACAAGAGCGCGGTGAAGGTCTGGGACCAGCGCGCCTACAAGGATTACGACGACACCAAGGAACTGGGCACCCGCAACATCAAGGTGGCGCTGCGCCGCCTGCGGCGCTTTGCGCGCGAGGGCTCGGACCTGGAACTGGACCTGAACGACACCATCCACTGCACCGCGGCCAACGCCGGCATGCTGGACATCAAGATGGTGCCGGAACGGCACAACAAGGTGAAGGTCCTGTTGCTGATGGATGTCGGCGGGACCATGGACGAACACGTTCACCGGGTGGAGGAACTCTTTTCCGCCGCCAAGACCGAATTCAAGCACCTGGAATTTTTTTACTTCCACAACTGCGTCTACGACTTCATGTGGAAGAACAACCGCCGCCGCTTCAGCGAGAAGTTCCCGACATGGGACGTCATCCGCAAGTACAACAAGGACTACAAGCTCGTCTTCATCGGCGACGCGACCATGAGCCCATACGAGATCCTGCAGCCCGGCGGCAGCGTGGAATACAACAACGAGGAACCGGGCGCGGAATGGTTGCAGCGCCTGACCAATGCCTTCCCCAAATTCGCCTGGATCAACCCCGAGCCGCAAGGCGTGTGGCAGTACCGGCAAAGCATTTCCATCGTCCAGCAGCTGATGAACCAGCGCATGTTCCCGCTGTCGCTGGCCGGTCTGGAAGGTGCGATGCGGTTGCTGAGCAAATGACCCTGGCGCTGCGGCGCCGGGCTGGCGAATGAAGACCGCTTGGATGGCGCTGCTGGTAGCTGCAACGCTGGGCGGCTGTGCCAGCACACCTGGTGCCGGCAGCGGCGAGGCCACCAAGCCTGCCGGCAACAGCGGCGAGAGCTTCTCGCTGGTCACGCCGCAGGAATTCGAACAGCAGTCGCCGACCCTGGGCGTGAAGATCGAGATCGACGCGCCCGGTGACCTGAAGGCCCTGCTGGAGCGGCATCTGGACCTGGTGCGCCTGGGGCGCGTCGCCCGCGAAGATGTGGACGACACCGAATGGGCGCGTCTGATCGACTCGTCGCCGGCGCAGGTGCGTGAACTGCTGCAGACCGAAGGCTTCTTCTCGCCCACGGTGACGGTCAGCCGCACACCGGGCCGTGGCAGCAACGAGCCTGACCTGGTGAAACTCTCGGTGGCCCCGGGTGTGCGGGCCCGCATCGCGCGAGTGACCATCGAAGCCGAAGGTGAACTTGACACCGGCGCCACGACCGGTGAAGCGCACGCCGCGCAGACCCTGGCGCAGCTGCGCCGCAACTGGGTCCTGCCCGTGGGCAGCGATTTCCGCAACCCGGCCTGGAACGCGGCCAAGAGCGCGGCACTGGGCAAGCTGCGCGCGGCCGGTTATGCCAACGCCACCTGGAGTGGCACCGGTGCCGACGTGGACGTGGCCAAGAACGAGGTGCGCTTGTTCCTGGTGGTGGACAGCGGCCCGCTGTACCGGCTGGGCAGCTTTCAGATCGAAGGCCTGTCCGCGCAGGACACGGACACGGTGCGCAACCTGGCCTTCACCAAACGCGGCGCCCCCATCACGGAGTCGCTGCTGCTGGACTTCCAGGAACGGCTGCAGAAGTCGGGCCTGTTCGAAACTGTCAGCGTCACGCTGGACGCCGACCCGACCAAGGCTGCGGCGGCCGACCTGAACGTGCGTCTGCGCGAGGCGCCGCTGCAGGTCTACACCTTCGCGGTGGGTGTCAGTGCCAACACGGGCCCACGGGCTTCGGTGGAACACCTGTACCGGCGTGTCTTCGGCTTGCCGGCGTCGTCCAAGGTGAAGATCGAAGTCGGTCAGTTGCGTCAGGCCTGGGACGCGGAACTGAGCGGACGGGTCGACGAAGGCCTGTACCGCAACCTGATCGGCGGTGCGGTGGAGCGGCTGGTGTCGGACTCCGACATCGTGTTGTCACAGCAGATGCGCCTGGGCCGTGCGCAGGACACGCAGCGCATCGAACGCCTGTTCTATGCCGGCTTTGACCGGTCGCAGCGCGAGATCATCGGCGGCGCCAAGAGCACGGCCGTCGCCTGGTCCGGCAACTTCCACGGCGGCTGGCGCGACCTGGACAGCGTGGTGCTGCCCACGCAGGGCGAAACGCTGAGCATCCAGGTGGGCGCCGGCCGCTCCAGCGGCACCAACGCCGACGCCGGCCTGTTCGCGCGCACCTATGGCCGCCTGACCGTCTACCGCACCTTCGGCCGCGCCTGGTACGCACAGGCCCGGCTGGAACTGGGCCAGGTCTACCTGGGCCGCAACATGGTGGTGCCGGAGGCGCTGAAGTGGCGCGCCGGCGGTGACGAGTCCGTTCGCGGCTACAGCTACCGCAGCCTGGGCCCGGTGGTGGACGGCGCGGTGGGCAGCGGCATCTCGCTCTTCACCGGCAGCGTGGAACTGGCGCGGCCTTTCCTGGACAGCATGCCCTCGCTGTGGGGCGCGGTGTTCTTCGACGCGGGCAACGCGGCGGACAGCTTCGGCAATCTCAAGCCGGTGTACGGCACGGGCGTGGGCGTGCGCTGGCGCAGTCCCGTGGGCCCGCTGCGCCTGGATTGGGCCTATGGCAGCGAAACGCACAAAGGCCGCGTCCACTTCTCGGTCGGTATCGCCTTCTGACATGACCCCTCCCCGTAGCGCCTCCGGCGCCCCCCCCCAGGGGGACGCACCCAGCGGCCCGGCAGAGCCGGTTCCGCGGCTGCCGCTTGACCATCCACCGGCGCCGCTGGCCACGTCGCTGTCGCTGCTGTTGCCGCTGGCCGTGGTCATCGCCTTCCTGATGCTGGCGGCCGGCACGGCCACTGCCGTGCTGCGCTGGTGGGCCTACAACGACACCGGCTCGGCTTGGCTGCTGTCGCACCTGCCGATGGTGGAGGTCAAAGGCTTCAAGGGCGCCTTGTTGGGCGAAACCTGGCAGGCCGAACGGGTGCGCCTGTCCTGGGCCGGTGGCGAGCAATGGGTGGAGATCGAAGGCCTGGACAGCCGCGGCATGCGCTGGGGCTGGCGTCCGCACGACGACGCCTGGGCGGGGCTGGACATTGCCCAGTTGAGCGCCCGCAAGGTCACGGTGCACACCGGCAAGCCGGGCACGCAGCCGCCACAGGCGCCCGCCAGCCTGAAGGTGCCACTCCAGTTGGGCGTCAGCCTTATGCAGGTGGATCAACTGCTGATCGACCAGCTGCCCCCCATCCAGCAGCTGCAGGCCCAAGGCCTGGTGCTGGACGCACACCTGGGCGGTGAACACCGTGTGCAGTCCGCCGTGGCCACCTGGGTGGGTGTGCAGGCCGAGGCAAGCGCCAGCATCGGCACACGCGCACCACTGCCCCTGAACTTGCAGGCCAGCTTGCGTCCGGTGGCTGAGGGCGATGCACCGCGCTGGGCCGCCGTGGCGCGGGCCCAAGGCACCTTCGAGAAGATCGAGCTCAGCGGCACGCTGCGTGGCGTGCCGCTGCCCAAACACGAACCACCGTCGGTGGACGCGCGCGCCACTGTCATGCCGCTGCAGGCCTGGCCGCTCGCGGCCTTGGACCTGAAGACCCGCGAACTCGACCTGGCGGCCCTGTCGGTGCGCGCGCCGCAGACCCGTTTGTCGGGCCAGGCGCACTTGGCCCCGCTGGTCAAGGACGCACCGCTGGTGGCGCAGCTGCAGCTGGACAACGCGCTGCCCGGCCGCTGGAACGAAGCGCGCCTGCCGCTGAAGCACCTCAGCGCCGAACTGCGCGGCGACCTGGGCCAGCACGACCGGCTGGAAGCGCGCGGCTTCGAGGTCCAGCTGTCCGACGCGCGCCAGGGTGCAGGACGCATCCAGGGCAACGCCGTCTGGCAGGGCCACGAATTGACCCTGGACGCACGGCTGGTGGACTTGAACCCGCAGCGCCTGGACGGCCGTGCCGCAGCCATGAGGCTGTCCGGCCCCGTGCAGGTGAAGCTGCGCGGCCTGCGTTCGCCAGACGCCGGTGCCACCACCACACCACCACTGCCCCTGCTCAGCTGGAAGGTGGACCTGGACGGCCGGCTGGACGGCGCGCCCTACCCCGTGCAACTGGCCATGGAAGGCAGTGCCAACGACCAGCAGTTCAACGTCAGCAATCTGCGCGCGCAGGCCGGCAACACCACGGCCGAGCTGAAGCTGCTGCTGCAGCGCGCGTCAAAGGGCGACTGGAAGCTGGAGTCCAGTGGCGGCCTGGTCAACTTCGACCCCGTGGCCTGGTGGCCCGGCGACAGCGGCACGGCCTGGCGCCAAGGCCCTCACCGCTTGTCGGGCGGCTGGCAGTTTGACGTGCGCCTGCCCGGCAACGCGAATGAATTGCCGGGCGTGGAGCTGGCGCAGCGCATCGCCGGCACCGGCAACCTGCGCATCCAGGAATCCGTGCTGGCCGGGGTGCCGCTGTCGGCCGACATCAAGCTGGGCTACACGCAGGCCGCCACACCGACGACCGTGCAGCTGCGGGCCGACGTGGTGCTGGGTGGCAACCAGCTCATCGTCGACGGGCTCGGGGACCTCACGGCCGGCGGACAGGCTGACCACTGGCGCGCCGAACTGAAGGCTGACAACCTGAACGCGCTGGCGCCGCTGGCCCGCCTGCATCCGGCCCTGACCGACTGGGTGCCGCGCCAAGGCACTGCTCACCTGGTGCTGGCCGCGGACGGCCGCTGGCCCAGCATGCGCACCGAAGGCAACGCCCGCGTGACGCAGTTGCAGATGGGCAGGCTGAGCATGGCCCAGGGCAGCGCCAACTGGCGCCTGGACGGCGCGGGTGACCGCCCGCTGTCCGCAAAGCTGGACCTGGCGGGTCTGCAGCTGGGCAACCAGCGCGCCGACCACCTGCGCGCCGACGTGAGCGGCACGCTGGCCGACCACCGCATCGACGTGTCGGGCGCGCTGCCGCTGATGCCGCCGGACGCCGCCATGCGGCTGCTGGGCGTGCAAGCCCAATCCGGGACCCGCGCGCAGATGCTGGCCCAGGGCGCCTGGCAGCACGAATCCGGCGGTGGTGGCACCTGGCGGGCGCGTGTGGAAAAGCTGGTGGTAGGTTCCTGGGACGGCAGCGTCGCTGACACGGCGCCTGCGTCCGTCTGGGCCCAGGCCAAGGACCTGCGCGCGGAACTGCAGTTCGCCCCTGGTGGCGCACTG
>JANOAM010000768.1:0-2210 GCA_031411215.1 Betaproteobacteria bacterium | reverse complement strand
GCGATGGTCCTGAACGGCGCGCCTGACAGGGTCTGGCAGTCCGTGCAGTTGCAGATCATCACGCTGGCGGGGTCGATTTCAGCGGTGAACGTCACCTGGCCGCAGTGGCAGGCACCATGGATTTGCATTGGGATTCTCCTGGCCGTGGGCACGAGCGTGGGTACAAGCACGAGTATGCGTGTGCTTCATCAGGGGTCGCAGCAGGTTCCTTTGCAGCCACCTGCTGCGGCAAACTCGGCACATGAGATTTTCATTGCACCTTTGCCTGGTCAGCTGCTGCCTGCTCGCCGCCAGCTGCACCAGCGGCGGCGATTGCACCGGGCCCTACGCCAATTCGCCGCAGTTCAAGGGCTGCCTCTTCGCGAACCCGCCCAACCCGCTGACGCCTCCAGGCGCCAGCACCTTCGCCATCTGGTCGCGGTTCTTCTTCACCAGCAAGGTCGACACCGTCCCGGTCGACGCCATTCCCGTCCGCCCGCTGACAACGGCCCAGCTGGAAGCGCTGGACGTGCAGGCCAACCACGTGGTGCGGCTGGGTCATTCGTCGCACCTGCTCAAGCTGCGTGGCAAGTTCTGGCTGATCGACCCGGTGTTTGGCGACCGCGTGTCGCCCTTCAGCTTTGCGGGCCCCAAGCGCTTCCACGCGCCACCGCTGACCTTGCAGCAGTTGCCGCCCATCGAAGGCCTGATCCTGTCGCACGACCACTACGACCACCTGGACGTGCCGACCATCGAATACCTGGCGCAGCGTGTGCAGCGCTACTTCGTGCCGCTGGGCGTGAAGGCCCGCCTGGTGGACATGGGCGTGCCGGCCGACCGTGTGCAGGAATTCGACTGGTGGCAGGCCGGCACACACGACGGCGTGCAACTCACCGCCACCCCGGCGCAACACTTTTCCGGCCGCACGCTGACCGACCGCAACCGCACCCTGTGGGCTTCCTGGGTTGTGCAGAGCGGCGACCAGCGCATCTACTACAGCGGCGACTCAGGCTACTTCGGCGGCTTCAAGCAGATCGGCGACCGCTTCGGCGGCTTTGACCTGGCGCTGATGGAAAACGGCGCCTACGACGCCTACTGGCCCGCCGTGCACATGACGCCCGAAGAGAGCGTGCAGGCCTTCCAGGACCTGCGCGGCAAGGTGCTGTACTCGGTCCACAACAGCACCTTCGACCTGGCCTTCCACACCTGGCACGACCCGCTGGACCGCTTGGCCGACCTGTCGGCGGCCAAGCGCATCGAACTGGCCACACCCGAGATAGGCGAGGTGTTGACCGTGGGTCAGGCGCGCAGCAACAAGCGCTGGTGGGTGGGATTGAAGTAGGCGGCCTGCTGCCTACTGCAGCCGGCGAACCTTGGGGCTCTTGGTGAGACCTTCAAAGTCCAGGTAAAACGAGCCGAACGCCCCGCGCCGGACTTTGACTTTGCGCATGTCGGCTGTGATGGTGCCGCTGCTGCCGTCCACGACCTCCCAGACCTGCCCGTTCTGAAGACGGATCTTCTCGTTCGGGCCCCAGCCGTAGAAGTCCGCGACCACGACCGATTCAATCGCCTCCAGCTCAGGAACCTTGGGCTTCTGGGGCAAGCCAAACTGCGCAACGGGTTCGCTGGGTACGGATGGGGTTGCCGGCTTGACGGCGAGTGCGGGAGCGATGCTTGCAGGCGGAGCCGCTTTCGGTGGGAAGAGCGTGTCGTAGCACGCCAGACGAGCAGACGCTTCAACCATGCCCTGACAGCGCGGGACGGCTTCGCTCTGCGCGAAGGCGTGGGTGCAGCCAGCGACAGCAAGGACGGCGATGAGGCTTGGACGCATGGTGTTGACGCTCGATTTCAGTGAGGGGTTAGGCGGCAGTGGCTTGGCCCGCGAGCCACTGCCTAGCCTGGCGCGGACTGCCGAACTCGATCCATTCAAGACTGTATTTGCCCGACGCCCTGAGCGCCTTGAATTCGCGCGTTCGCCGCGCATGCGTGGTCAAGATCCAGAGCAATATGGATTCGCGGGACAGGAATGCCCTGCGAAACGATTCTCTGTTGCCGTGCCAAAGCTCCTGGCGTGTGGCCGCGCGCAGCAAGGTGCGCTTGAGCCCGCGCCAGAAGACGACGGGCAGGCTGTAGTTCAGCCAAATGACCACATTCGCCTTCGGCCAGAGTTGTTCGCGAACGGACCCGTAGTTGCCATCGACCACCCACGCCGGGCGTGAGGTTGCGCTTTC
>JANOAM010000767.1:0-4856 GCA_031411215.1 Betaproteobacteria bacterium | reverse complement strand
GTAGAAAGCTGCCCAGGCCTTCGCAATGCCAGCTGCTGCGGCCGTCGGGCTGGGTGCTGTCCAGCTCGCAAGTCCATTCGCCCAGCGGCAGGTCGAAACTGGCGTCCATGTCGCGCGCGTTGACCAGCAGCAGCAGGGGCTGGCGTGACTTGCCCGGCGCGCCAATGTGCGCGCCCATGATGCGCGACATGCGGTTGTTCCAGTGCTCCGGGGCCATCGGTTCGCCGGTGCGACGCAGCCAGGCCAGGTCGGCCCGGCCCTTGGCGTCCGGCAGACCGGTGTACCAGCGTGGGGCCAGCGGCATCAGCCGGCGGCGCAGGTCCAGCAGGTGGGCGGTGTAGCTGATGAGTGACTGGTCAGCTTGCGACCAGTCAATCCAGGTGATGGTGTTGTCCTGGCAGTAGGGGTTGTTGTTGCCCTGCTGCGTGTGGCCCAGCTCGTCCCCCGCCGCCAGCATGGGCGTGCCCTGGCTCAGCAGCACGGTGGCCAGCAAGGCACGTTGCAGCCGGGCCCGGCGCAGCTGGACTTCGGGGTCGCTGGTCTCGCCTTCCCAGCCGCAGTTCCAGCTGAGGTTGTGGCCATGGCCGTCGCGGTTGTTCTCGCCATTGGCTTCGTTATGCCGCATGTCGTAGCTGACCAGGTCCCGCAGCGTGAAGCCGTCGTGGCTCACGACATAGTTGACGCTGTCCAGCGGGCTGCGGCGGCGGCCCTGGTACAGGTCGCTGCTGCCAGCCAGGCGCAGGGCAAATTCGCCGCGTGTGCAGTCGCCGCCCAGCCAGAAGGCGCGGCTGGTGTCGCGGAAGCGGTCGTTCCACTCCTGCCAGCCCCGTGGGAACTCCCCGACCTGGTAGCCAGCTGGACCGATGTCCCAGGGCTCGGCGATCAGCTTCACACCCTGCAGCAGCGGGTCCTGCAGCACGGCCTTGAAGAAGGGCCCATCGCGTTCAAAGCCCGGGTTGCCACGGCCCAGCACCGGTGCCAGGTCAAAGCGGAAGCCGTCCACGTGGTACTCACCCACCCAGTGGCGCAGGCTGTCCAGCACCATCTGCAGCACCCGCGGGTGGGTGATGTTGAGCGTGTTGCCGCAGCCGCTCCAGTTGTCGTAGCGGTCCTTGTGGTGTTCCGGCAAGCGGTACCAGCTGAGGTTGTCCAGCCCACGCCAGGCCAGCGTCGCACCACGTTCGTCGCCTTCGGGCGTGTGGTTGTAGACAACGTCCAGCAGCACCTCGATACCCGCCGCGTGCAGGCGCTGCACCATGCGGCGGAACTCGTTGCGCACGTCGACGGGCTTGTCAGATGCAGACGCGTAGCGCGGGTCCGGGCAGAAGAAGCCCAGGGTGTTGTAGCCCCAGTGGTTGACCAGGCCACGTTCGGCCAGGTGCGCTTCGCTTAAGGCTTGCTGCACCGGCAACAGGCTGACGGCGGTGATGCCCAGGCGCTTGAGGTGCGCGATGGCGGCGTCCGAAGCCAGGCCCGCATAGGTGCCTTGCTCAAACGCCGGCACACCGGGCAGGCACTTGCTGAAGCCACGCACGTGGGTTTCGTAGAGCACGCTGTCGGCCAGCGGCGTGCGCAACAACTGGTCGCCTTGCCAGTCGAAGTGGTCCTGCACCACCCGCGCCTTGTGGGCGTAACGCGCGTTGTCGCGCGTGTCCATGTGCTGCGGGTGTTCGCGGTCGGCTGCGTGGTGCGGGGCCTGCCAATCAAAGCCGCCCAGGGGCGAGACGATCTCGCGCGCCCAGGGGTCCAGCAGCAGCTTGTGCGGGTTGAAGCGGTGGCCGCGCTCTGGCCGCCAGGAGCCGTGTGCACGCAGGCCGTAGATTTGCCCGGGCTTGCAGCCGGGCAGGCGGCCGTGCCACACGTCGCCGGTCTGCACGGGCAAGGGCAAGCGGACCAACTCGGTGCTGCCGATGTCGTCAAACAAGCACAGATCTACTTGCGCGGCGTGGGCCGAGAACACGGCGAAGTTGACGCCGTCCTCGCCCACCGTGGCGCCCAGCGGCCAGGGGCGGCCGGGTTCCAGTCGCGGCGCCGACGCGCTGGAGCCGGACAGCCCCACGCCCTGGCTCAGGCGGTCCATTCCAGGAAGACCGTGGCCAGCGGGGGCACGGTCAGCACGATGCTTTGTTCGCGGCCGTGACTAACCACGGCCTCGGTTTGCGCCGCACCCAGGGGCAGGCCCACGTTGCTGCCGCCGTAGTGGACCGAGTCGGTGTTGAGCCGCTCCCGCCAGGTGCCGGCCGCCGGCACGCCCAGCCGCAGGCCGTGGTGCACGGTGGGTGCGAAGTTGCAGACCACCAGCATCATCTGGCCGTCGTTGCCCTTGCGCACAAAGCTGAGCAGGCTGCGCCGCGCGTCCTGGTGGTCCACCCATTCAAAACCGGCGCCGGTGAAGTCCTGTGCGTACAGCGCGGGGCTGGACTTGTAGAGCTGGTTCAGGTCACGCACCAGGCGCTGCATGCCGGCGTGCTGGGTGTCCTGCAGCAGGTGCCAGTCCAGGCTCTGCTCGTGGTTCCATTCACGGCCTTGGGCGAATTCACAGCCCATGAAGATCAGCTTCTTGCCCGGGTGGCCCCACATGAAGCCGTAGTAGGCGCGCAGGTTGGCGAACTGCTGCCAGGCGTCGCCGGGCATCTTGTCCAGCAGGCTGCCTTTGCCATGCACCACCTCGTCATGCGACAACGGCAACACGAAGTTTTCGTTGAACGCGTAGACCAGGCCGAAGGTCATTTCGCCGTGGTGGTAGGGGCGGTGCACGGGGTCGCGGTGCATGTACTGCAACGTGTCGTGCATCCAGCCCATGTTCCACTTGAAGTGGAAGCCCAGGCCGCCGGCGTAGGTGGGGCGGCTGACCGCTGGGAAGGCCGTGCTTTCTTCGGCCAGGGTGCAGGCCTGCGGACGTTCACCACCCACCACTTCGTTGGTGCGCTTGAGCAATGCGATGGCTTCCAGATTCTCCCGGCCACCATGGGCGTTAGGAATCCACTCGCCCGCCTTGCGGCTGTAGTCGCGGTAGAGCATCGAGGCCACGGCGTCCACACGCAGGCCGTCCACGTTGTAGCGCTCCAGCCAGTACAGCGCGCTGCCGACCAGGAAGTTGCGCACCTCCGTGCGGCCGAAGTTGTAGATGAGGGTGTTCCAGTCGTTGTGGAAACCCTCGCGTGGGTCGGCGTACTCAAACAGATGCGTGCCGTCGAAGCGGGCCAGGCCGTGCGCGTCGGACGGGAAGTGCGCGGGCACCCAGTCCAGAAGCACGCCCAGGCCGGCTTCGTGGGCGCGGTCTACGAAGCGCCGCAGGCCGGCGGCGTCGCCAAAGCGCGCGGTGGGCGAATACATGCCCAGGGTTTGGTAACCCCAGCTGCCGTCGAAAGGATGTTCACTGACCGGCAGCAGTTCCAGATGCGTGAAGCCCATGTCCTGGGCGTAGGGCACCAGTTCATTGGCCAGTTCGTCCCAGCTCAACCAGCGGTTGCCTTCTTCGGGCTTGCGGCGCCAACTGGCCAGGTGCACCTCGTAGATGCTCATGGGCGCGTCCAGCGCATTGGCGGCCTGGCGTTGCGGCGAGGGCAGGGCCACGGGCGGCATCTTGGCCACGACGCTCGCCGTTGCCGGACGCAGTTCACTCTGACGGGCGTAGGGGTCGGCCTTTTGCGGCAGCAGCACGCCAGCACTGTCCAGCAGTTCGAATTTGTAGCGCGCGCCTTCCAGCACGCCGGGCAGGAACAGTTCCCAGACGCCGCACTCGCGGCGCAGGCGCATGGGGTGGCGGCGGCCGTCCCAGACGTTGAAGTCGCCGACCAGGCTGACGCGGCTGGCGTTGGGCGCCCAGACCGCGAAGGACGTGCCGGCCACGCCGTCCATGCTGCGCGGGGTGGCGCCCAGGATCTCGTAGGGCCGCAGGTGGCTGCCTTCGCTGAGCAGCCACACGTCCATCTCACCCAGCACCATGCCGAAGCGGTACGGGTCTTCGACCAGGCCCTCGCTGCCATCAGCCCAGCGCACACGCAGCTGGTAGTGGCCCAGCTTGTCGCGTGTGGTGGTGGCGGCTTCGAAGAGGCCCTGGCCATCACACAGCGCCATCGGCCAGGCATGGCTGCCAGCGGTGACCTGCACGCTCACGGCACCGGGCAGGAAGACGCGCACCCAGGTGATGCCGTCCGCGGCCACGTGGGGCCCCAGCACGGCCAAGGGGTCGCCATGACGGCCCTGCACCAGGGCCGCGATGTCGTCAGGGGTCAGCATGAAGGCGGTCAGGGCTCGCTGGTCAGGGCTTGGCGGTGATGGACCACACGTCGCGGGCGTATTCGCGGATCGTACGGTCGCTGCTGAAGAATCCCATGCCGGCCACGTTCGCAATCGCCTTTTTCGCCCAGGCCGCGGGGTCGTCGTACAGCGCATCCACACGCGCCTGAGCGGCCACGTAGCTGTCAAAGTCGGCCAGCAGCAGGTAGCGGTCGCCGCCCCACAGCAGGCTGTCCACCAGTTCGCGGTAGCGCCCGGGCTCTTCCTCGCTGAACTGGCCACCGCGGATGGCGTCCAGCACCGCCTTGATGCGCGGGTTGGCTTCGTAGAAACGCAGCGGCTGGTAGCCCGCGGCCTGCTGGGCCGCCACTTGGGCCGTGGACAGGCCAAAGATGAAGATGTTGTCGTCGCCCACCTGCTGGCGGATCTCGATATTGGCGCCGTCGTCGGTGCCAATGGTCAGCGCGCCGTTCAGCGCCAGCTTCATGTTGCCGGTGCCCGACGCTTCGGTGCCGGCCGTGCTGATCTGCTCCGACAGGTCCGCCGCCGGCATGATCAACTCGGCCACGGACACGCCGTAGTTGGGCACGAACACCACTTTCAGCTTGCCGCCA
>JANOAM010000766.1:0-2152 GCA_031411215.1 Betaproteobacteria bacterium | reverse complement strand
GTCGGCATGCAGGACCCGGTGCTGGGGCCGCCGGCCATGGCGGCGTTGCGCCAGGTCATCCGCAACTGCCCGCCGCCGCTGGAGGTGGCCGAAGGCGGGCACTTCGTGCAGGAGTGGGGTGTGCCCATCGCAAACGCGGCGTTGGCGCACTTCCTTCTCACATGAGCATCGACCTGCCCACGCTGCGCAGTTTCTTCGCGGCGTCGCCCTTCATGGTGGACCTGGGCGTGGAACCCACGGCCGTGGCCGATGGCCGTGTCACGACGCAACTGGTGCTGGCGCTGCGCCACCAACAGCACACGGGCCAGTGCCATGCGGGTGTGATGGCCACGATGGCGGACCACAGCATGGGATCGGCCGCGCAGACGCTGGCGCCGGAAGGCACCTGGGCGATCACGGCCGAACTGAAGACCAGCCAGCTGCGGCCCGGCAAGGGCGAACGGTTGATCTGCGAGGCGGTGGTCATCAAGCCCGGCCGCACGCTCAGCTTCACAGAGGCCGAGGTGTTTGCTGAAACCAACGGCCAACGCACGCTGGTGATGAAAGCATCAGCCACCATGGCTCTGGTGGCCAGGAAAGACTGAGATGAGACAGACCCTGGACTTTCTGCTCAACGACTGGCTGGGTGTGTCGTCCCTGCTGCAGCGCGAGCGCTTTGCCGACCACTCGCTGGAAACTTTCGCATCCGTGCTGGACACCTGCGAACGCATCGCCCGCGAGAAGTACGCGCCCTTCAACCGCCTGAGCGACACGCAAGAGCCGCACTTTGATGGCGAGCGTGTGCACCTGCCTCAGTCCACCCACGACGCCATGGCGGCCTATGTGGGCAGCGGCATGCTGGCGGCGGCACAGGACTACGACGTGGGCGGCATGCAGCTGCCCTGCGTGCTGGAGATGGCGGCCAACGCCTTCTTCAGCAAGGCCAGCGTGTCCATGGGCGGCTATGCCATGCTGACCAGCGGCAACGCGAGCCTCTTGATGGCGCACGGCACACCGCTGCAGCGCGAGGTCTTCGCGAAGAATGAATTCGCCGGCCGCTGGTTCGGCACCATGTGCTTGAGCGAGCCGCAGGCCGGATCGTCACTGTCCGATGTAGCCACCAAGGCGACGCCGGATGGCGCCGACTTCGAAGCCGACCCACTGGGCCCGCGCTACCGCCTGCGCGGCAACAAGATGTGGATCAGCGCGGGTGAGCACGAGATCACCGAGAACATCGTGCACCTGGTGCTGGCCAAGATCCCCGGGCCGGACGGCGCCGTCGTGCCGGGCACCAAGGGCATCTCGCTCTTCATCGTGCCCAAGAAGCTGGTGGACACACTTGGCCAGCTGACCGGCGAACGCAACGACGTGGCGCTGGCAGGACTCAACCACAAGCTGGGTTACCGCGGCACCACCAACACGCTGCTGAACTTCGGTGAAGGCAAGTTCCCGGTGCGTGGCAGCAGTGGTGCGGTGGGCTACCTGGTCGGCAAGCCCGGCGAAGGCCTGCGCTGCATGTTCCGCATGATGAACGAGGCGCGAATCGGCGTCGGCCTGGGCGCGGTGATGCTGGGTTATGCCGGCTACGAAGCCAGCCTGGACTACGCGCGCCAGCGGCCACAAGGCCGGCCGATCACGGGCAACGGCAAGGACGCGTCGTTGCCCCAGGTGCCGCTGATCCAGCACGCCGACATCAAACGCATGCTGCTGGCGCAGAAGGCCTATTGCGAAGGCGGCCTGGCGTTGGAACTTTTCTGCGCACGCCTGGTGGACGAACTGCACACCGGCGACGAAGCGGCGGCCCAGGAAGCCGGCACGCTGCTGGAGGTGCTGACCCCCATCGCCAAGAGCTGGCCCAGCGAATGGTGCCTGGAAGCCAACTCGCTGGCCATCCAGGTGCACGGCGGTTACGGCTACACACGCGACTTCCCGGTCGAACAGCACTGGCGTGACAACCGTTTGAACATGATCCACGAGGGCACCCACGGCATCCAGGGCCTGGACCTGCTGGGCCGAAAAGTGGTCATGAATGGCGGTGCGGGCCTGAAGCTGCTGGCCACGCGCATCAGCGAGACGATTGAGCAGGCCGGTCAACAGCGCGGCCTTGCCGAGCCTGCGAACCAGCTGGCTTCCGCGCTGCAGAAGCTGGGCGCCGCCACCAAGTCCGCCTGGG
>JANOAM010000765.1:0-4005 GCA_031411215.1 Betaproteobacteria bacterium | reverse complement strand
GCAACGCCGCCGGATAGACGGCATCCGCCAGGTAGCTGTGCTCTGCGTGCTCGGTGAAGACCTGCACCAGGTGGTCGGCCGTGCCCGCGGCTTTCATGGTCTCGCGGAACTGGTGCTCCAATTCCACGAAAGCCACCGGGTCGTTGAGCGCGTGCACGGTCAGCACCGGCACGGGGATGCGGCCCGTGGGGTCGGTGTCGGCGCCGAAGGTCTTCACGGCTTGCGGGTCGGCGGCGTACCGCGCCGCCGCCGTGTTGAGCGTGGTGTCATCTGGTGAGCCGCTGTAGCGCGCACCCATGTTGCCAAACGCATTGCGGCCACCTGTGCGGTTCTGCGCCACGTCGCGGAAGTGGAAGGTGGCCCAGTTGAGGTGGCCCTGCACGCTGCCTTCCGGAATGCGGATCACGTCGACGATGGTCTTCAGCTTGCGCGCCTGTTCCGGCGTGCGTTGCGCGGCGGGCAAGCCCAGGCCCAGGCATTCGCGGGTGCGCGTGGCCAGTTCGGCCTGGTTCATCTTCGAATCGGCCGGCAGCCCCATCCACAATGGGTAGCCCGGTTCACTGGGCCGCGGGTGGTTGTTGCACAGGTGCTGGTAGACCACACGCAGGTCCAGGCGGAAATCGTAGCTGCGTGTGCCACCACCCAGCACACCGCTGGTCAGCAGCACCACGTCATACGGCTTGCCCTGGGTGAACATGCCAGCGCCCTGCGCGGCCACGCCCGCACCCCAGCTCTGGCCGTGCAGCACCGTGCGCTGCGGCTTGGCCACGTGCTGCACGAAGATCTGGCGCACCCGTTCAGTGTCTTCGGCCGCGGCACGCACCGCCACGCCACCCTGGCGGAAACTGGAGCCCGCCCAGGCATAGCCCGCTCGGACCATGATGGACCAGCGCTCCAGGTCTTCGGCCACCCGTTCGGGCCGTGGTTCACCCAGCAGCGGGCCGCCGTGCGCGTGCACCACCAGGATCTGGTTCCACTGTGCCGGCACGGCGACGAGGTAGTGCGCGCCGGCACTGTCGCGCCCGCCCAGGCAACGCGTGCCCTCCGGCAAGCCCTTGGGGCAGGCCTGCGCCAACGGCGCCGCTTCAGAAGGCGCTGGCGGGGCGGTGCTGCAGGCGGTCAGGCCGGCCAGCAGCGCGGCGAGTGGCAAAAAGGGCTTCATGCGCCGCGTTGTACCGCCACGGCGCGGCGGCGGCCAGCCAGCAAACCCCCGATGGCCAATGCGGCCAGCGCCAGGCTGCCAGGTTCAGGCACGGCAAAACCCAGTTGCATGGCGGCGATGCGCTGCAGCGCCAGCGCGTCCCAGACACCGATACCCAAATCGCGTGCGGCCCGCTCGTTGCCACCCAGGCTGTAGGGGTTGACGCCGGTGGTGCGGCCGAACAGGGTCAACGCACTGAGATAACTGCCGTACTTGCTGGCATGCAGGTTGTCGTCCCACCACAGGTCCATCAGGCCGTCGGTCGTGGCGTCAGACGCGTAGGGGTTGCGGGTGGCCACACCCTGCTGCACGGCCAGCAGGAAGGCGTCGCCCACCGCGGCTACACCAGCAAAGTCAGTGTTGGACGCTGCCAGGCCGAAGTAGGCGTTGTGCAGGTCGGTGGTCATGGCCTCCAGTGAGGGCTGGTACAGCGTCGCCGCACCGCTGCCGGGCAGGATGGCGCCGGTGTTGGGGTCGGTCGTGGTGTTGGTGTGCGCGTAGACCATGTCCGGCCGCGCCCAGGTCTCGTACAGGTAGACCTGCGCCGCGGCGTTTTCGTTGGCGTTGGCCTTGATCGTGCGCGCAGTGTTGCAGGCCGTCTGCGACAGCGAATTGGGGTTGGCGGCGCCGCCGGTGCCGGCCACACAGGCCGCCGCGCGCACCGCCGCGCTGCCGCTGGCCGGGCCACCCCACATCTGGCCTTCGGTGGTGTTGAGCACGGTCCCGGCCACGTCCTGGCCGGCGCTGATGCCGGTGTGGATGTAGTCCTCGATCTTGTTGGCGTAGAAGTTGAACAGCGCCTGGTTGGCGTTGGACCCGCCGCCGTTGCTGAGCGGCTCATCGCTCAGGTCCTGCAGCACCACCTTGTCCCACTTCTGCGCGGCCAGGTTGCCCTGCAGGTCCCAGCCTGCCGGGCTGGTGTTGAGGAAGTGGCCGCGCAGCGAAGCCGCGTTGCGCGCCGACAGCGACACGTCGTAGTCCAGCCCCGCCTGCACCGTGAACTGCTTGAAGATGCCGGGCACGCCACCCCAGGGGTGCGGCTCATACGGGTTGCTGCCGGTCGTGTTGGCGAAGCTGGTGCCGGCCACCGGCGCGGTCAGGTCGTGCACGTTGGCGGCGTTGTAGCTCATCACCGGGTCCACACGCCCGAAGG
Source organism: Betaproteobacteria bacterium (assembly GCA_031411215.1). Lineage (GTDB taxonomy): Bacteria > Pseudomonadota > Gammaproteobacteria > Burkholderiales > Burkholderiaceae_C > Rubrivivax. The sequence continues at coordinate 1,651 of JANOAM010000765.1, read as the reverse complement.
TGTAGCTGTTGCCGACGAAGAGGATCTTGGTCGGGGCGGCAGAGGCGGCGGTGTGGGCAGCCAGGGCCAGCGCCAGCAGGGCCAATGGGGCCAATCGGGCATTCGGTCGCATGCTTGTCTCCAGATTTTTATGGGTGAATGGCACGCACGGTAGGCCGCCTTGTCCATAAGTGCAAATAGCCCCATTGGTCAATCTGCATATGATTTGCATATGGACATTCGCCGCCTGCGCTACTTCCTGGCCGTGGCCGACACCGGCCACATCACGCGTGCGGCCGAACAACTGGGGCTGCAGCAGCCGCCGCTCAGCCAGCAGATCCGCGCGCTGGAAGAACACCTGGGTGTGGCCTTGTTCAAGCGCCATGCCAAAGGGGTGACGCTGACCGATGCCGGGCTCGAAATGCAAGGCGAGGCGCGCCGCATCGTCGACAGCCTGGACCGGCTGGAACAGCGCATGCGCCAGGTGGCCGCCGGCCGGCGCGGCACGCTGGCCGTGGGCTTCACCACGTCGGCGGCCGCGCATGCCTTCACGCCCACGGTGCTGCGCGCCTGCCGCGCGGAGTTCCCCGACATCGACCTGCGCATCAGCGAAAACAACGCGGCGGAGCTGATTGAGGCGCTGCAGGAACACCGCATCGACTTCGGCTTCCTGCGCGTGCCCGTGGCCAGGCCGGAAGGCCTGCGCCTGGAAGTCCAGCTGAGCGAACCGGCCGTGCTGGTGCTGCCGGTGGACCACCCACTTGCGTCGCGCTACAAACCCCAGCAGGCCGTGCCCTTGGAAGCGCTGGAAGGTGAACCGGTGATCCTGGTGCGCAGGCCCGGCGCGCCGGGCCTGTACGCCAACTTCCTGGCCCGGCTGTCGGAACGGCGGGTGACCGTGCGTGTGGTGGCCGAGGTGGAACGCATGCTGTCCAACATCAACCTGGTGGCCTCGGGCACGGGCATTTCCATCGTGCCGGCGTCCATGCAGGGTTCACACCCGCAGTCGGTGGTCTACCGGCCCTTGCCGCGGGACGTGGACCTGGACGCGCCCATCACCCTGGTCTACCGCGAGGACCAGGCCTCCGCCACAGCCGACCGCTTCCTGGCGCTGGTGCGGCGCACGGCCAAGCCCTTTGCTGCCGTACCGCGCAAACGCCGCGGCTGAACCCGGGTTCAGCGCGCGCCGCCCTTCCAGCGCCGCAGCAGCAGCGCGTTGCTGACGACGAAGAAGCTGCTCAGCGCCATCGCACCACCGGCAATCACCGGGCTCAGCTGGCCCAGCGCCGCCGCCGGGATGCCGATGGCGTTGAAGACAAAGGCCCAGAACAGGTTCTGGCGGATCTTGCTGTGGGTGCGGCGGCTGATGTCGATGGCGTCAGCCACCAGGCCCGGGTCGCCACGCATCAGCGTGATGCCGGCGGCGTGCATGGCCACGTCGGTGCCCGTGCCCATGGCGATGCCCACGTCAGCGGCAGCCAAAGCGGGTGCGTCGTTGATGCCGTCGCCGACCATCGCGACACGGGTGCCGCCAGCCTTCAACTCACCGACGATGCGCGCCTTGTCCGCGGGCAGCACTTCGGCGCGGATGTCGGCCATGCCCAGCTGTTCGCCCAGGTGGCGCGCCGCGCCGGCGTTGTCGCCGCTGACCAGCACCGAACGCACGCCCATG
>JANOAM010000764.1:0-1625 GCA_031411215.1 Betaproteobacteria bacterium | reverse complement strand
CAACCAGGCCATGCAGCAGGTCAAGGCCGGCTTGAAGGCCATCTACCTGTCGGGCTGGCAGGTGGCGGGTGACGCCAACAGCAACGGCGAGATGTACCCCGACCAGAGCCTGTACTCGGTGGACTCGGTGCCCAAGGTCGTGAAGAAGATCAACGCCACCTTCGCCCGCGCCGACCAGATCCAGTGGTCAGAAGGCAAGAACGACATCGACTACTTCGCGCCCATCGTGGCCGATGCCGAAGCCGGCTTTGGCGGCGTGCTGAACGCGTTTGAATTGATGAAGGCCATGATCGAAGCGGGCGCCGCCGGTGTGCACTTCGAAGACCAGTTGGCCAGCGTCAAGAAGTGCGGCCACATGGGCGGCAAGGTGCTGGTGCCAACGCGTGAAAACGTCGCCAAGCTGGTGGCCGCACGCCTGGCTGCCGACGTGATGGGCACGCCCACGGTGCTGCTGGCCCGCACCGACGCCGAAGCTGCCGACCTGGTGACCAGCGACGTCGACGACAACGACAAGCCCTTCCTGACGGGCGAGCGCACGGTGGAAGGTTTCTACCGCACCAACAAGGGCATTGACCAAGCCATCAGCCGCGGCCTGGCCTACGCGCCGTACGTGGACATGCTGTGGTGCGAAACCGGCACGCCGGACCTGAAGTTCGCCAAGGACTACGCCGACGCCATCCACGCCAAGTTCCCGGGCAAGCTGCTGGCCTACAACTGCAGCCCGTCCTTCAACTGGCGCAAGAACCTGGACGACGCGACCATCGCCAAGTTCCAGCGCGAACTGGGCGCCATGGGCTACAAGTTCCAGTTCATCACGCTGGCCGGCTTCCACAGCCTGAACTACAGCATGTTCGACCTGGCCTACGGCTACGCCCGCAACAACATGAGCGCATTCGTGGAACTGCAGGAAAAGGAATTCGCCGCAGCCGAGCGCGGCTTCACCGCCGTGAAGCACCAGCGCGAGGTCGGCACCGGCTACTTCGACGCGGTGACCACCACCATCGAAAAGGAATCGTCAACCGCCGCGCTGAAGGGCAGCACGGAAGACGAACAGTTCTTCGACGGCACGCATCACTGAGCCCGGACACGAGGCCCGGAAGGGCCTTGTGCCTGGCGAAGGCCACAGGGCGATACAAGCCCTGGGGCTGATCAAAAACCGGCGGGCACAACCCGCCTGGTGCAGGAGACAAGCAGGCGCGGGCCCCAACAGGGTCCGCGTTTTTGCTTTTGGGACGCTCCGTTGGCATCCGCTCCCGTCTCCATTCCAGAGCATCCCTATGACGCTTTCTGCACGTACCAGCACGCTGGTGCTGGCCCTGGTTCTGACCGCCGGAAGCGGCGCTGCACTGGCCCAGGCCGACACACCTGAAACGCGCCGCGAAGCCGCCACCGCGCTGGTCAAGTCCATGGACAAGCTGATGGGGCCAGAACGCATGATGGCCACGTTGCGCACCGCCATGCAGGCGCCCCTGATGCACGGCATACGCTCCAACACCCGCCTGACGCCGGCGCAGCAGGAACGTGCAGGCCAGGTCATGGTGGACACCATGGTCGAGGCCACCACCGACATGCTGCGCGAGATGATGCCCGCCATGTACGGCGCCATGACCGAGGTCTACACCACG
>JANOAM010000763.1:0-3332 GCA_031411215.1 Betaproteobacteria bacterium | reverse complement strand
GGCGTGGCGATGTCGCTGGCGGTGTACGCCATCGCCATCCCTTTCTACCTGGTGCAGCCGGACTCGCTGCCGCTGACAGTGGGCATCCTCACCGGGCTGATGTGGTTGCCGGTGTCGTGGATCCTGCGCCACCCGGTGGGCTGGCTGCACACGGGCGTGCGCACGGTGGGGGTGCTGGCGGCCTGGCTGGCTTTTCCGCAAGCGCGCTTCGAGGCCGTGGCCGCGGTGATCGTCGCGGTCTACGCGGTGACCCTGGTGGTGCTGGAGCGCCGTTGGCGCTGCCAACAGGACACCAAGATGCGGGCTGCGATGTCTGCAGCAGCCTGATGGTGAGGCCGGCGGGACCGCATCGGCAGCGCCTGGTCAAGGCGCCGACACCCTTGCGGAAAGGCTTCGTGCCTCCCTGCGATTGACCGAGGCGGGAGAGGCTTCTTCAAACGCCCTTAACCTGCTGGACATGTTCCGCGGCCAGTTGCCTGGAATGATCACGCCATGACTGCTCCCGCCCTTGCCCTGAACCGCTTTGGCCTTGGCGCACGACCCGACGACACGCCGCCGGCCGACCCCAAAAGTTGGCTGCTCTCGCAGCTGGATGCCTACGAGCCCTTGCCCGCGGCCTGGAAGCCGCTGCCGCGTACGCCTGAACTCATCGACGTCTGGAACAAGATGCAGCGCTCGGTGCGGCAAGCACCCGAGGGCCAGCGCAGCGGCATCCGTGAGGGCTACCTTCGCGACGGCAGCAAGGAGTACCAGGCGGCAGTTGGCGCGCGCACCAGCAGCGCGCTGCAGACGGCCACGCCCTTCGTCGAACGGCTGGTGCACTTCTGGTCCAACCACTTCGCGGTGTCCGTCGACAAGCTGCTGATCGTGGGCCTGGCGGGCGGCTTCGAGGCCGATGCGATCCGGCCCCATGTGCTGGGCCGATTCGAGGACCTGCTGCTGGCGGTGTTGCGGCACCCGGCGATGCTGCTGTACCTGGACCAGGCGCAGTCGGCAGGGCCGGGCAGCACGATGGGCTCGCGTGGCCGCGGGCTCAACGAGAACCTTGCGCGCGAAATCCTGGAGCTCCACACGCTGGGTGTGCGCACCGGCTACACGCAAGAGGACGTGAAGGAGTTCGCGCGTGCACTCACCGGCTGGACCTTGCCCGGTGATGGAGGAAACACGGGCGGCACCACCGGCGGTGCCACCTTCCGGTTTGTGCCTGTGCTGCACGAACCCGGCACGCGGACCATCCTTGGCAAGGTCTATTCCGAATCGGGCGAAGGACAGGCTCGCGCCGTGATTCACGACCTGGTCGCAGCGCCGGCTACCGCGCTGCATATCGCCCGCAAGCTCGCCCGTCACTTCGTGGGCGACGAACCGCCGCCAGCGCTGGTGCAGCGCCTGGCCGACACGTTTGCGCGCACGGGCGGCGAGCTCACCAGCCTCTACCGCGAGTTGATTGCGTCGCCCGAAGCGTGGCAGCCTGCCGCGGCCAAGTTCAAGTCCCCCTGGGACTGGTCAATCTCCAGCCTGCGCGCGCTCGGCCGGCGCACCATGGCGCCCATGCCGGCGGCCAACCTGATGACGCAATTGGGCCAGCCGGTGTGGCGACCGGGTTCGCCCGCCGGCTACAGCGACACCGCCGCCGCCTGGGCCGCGCCCGATGCGCTGATGCGACGGGTGGAGGTCGCACAACGCCTGGTGCAGGAAGGCAGCGGCGCGGCAGACGCACGCAGTCTGGCGCCGCGGGTGCTGCCCGGCACGCTGACGGAGGCCACTGCAGCGGCCATCGCGCGTGCAGAGAGTGCGGGCACGGCGCTCGCGCTGTTGCTGCTTTCGCCGGAATTCATGAGGAGATAGCCATGCGCATGCAACGACGCGACTTTCTCGGCGCGGCCGCGGTGCTGGCTGCACCGCGCATGCTCTTTGCGCAGGCTGCAACCGAGCGGCGCTTCGTCTTCATCATTCAGCGCGGCGCGGCAGATGGCTTGAACACCGTGATCCCCTATGCGGAGCCCGCCTATGGCGCCCTGCGCGGCGCACTCGCCATCGACCCGGCGGCAGCCCTGAAGCTGGACGGCACGTTTGCATTGCACCCGGCACTGCCCAGGTTGCGGGAGCTGTATGCGGGTGGAGAAGCCACTTTCCTGCACGCGGTGGCGTCGCCGTACCGCGACCGCTCGCACTTTGACGCGCAGAACGTGCTGGAAACGGGCGGCAAGTCACCGTACCAGCTCAGGGACGGCTGGATGAACCGGTTGCTCGGCATGCTGCCGCACAGCGGCAAGTCTGCGGTCGCCTTTTCGCCAGCGGTGCCGCTGGCCCTGCAAGGTGCAGTTGAAGTCACGACGTACGCACCGTCCACGTTGCCAGAGGCCAACGAAGACTTGCTCGTTCGGGTGAAGCAGCTCTATGCGCCAGACCCGCAGCTGCATGCGCTGTGGAACTCGGCGCTGGAAGCGCGCGGCATGGCGGGCGAACAGATGGGAGGCGGCGGGAACCGACAGGATGTCGCCGCGCTGGGCCGTATCGCGGCGGGCTTCCTGGCGCGTGCCGACGGGCCACGCATCGCCATGATTGAAACCAGCGGCTGGGACACCCACAGCGGGCAGGACGCGCGCCTGGCCCGGCAACTGTTGGGGCTGGACGGCCTGATTGGCGGCCTGCGCGAAGGCATGGGAGCCACGTGGACGCAGACGGTCGTCCTGGTCGCTACCGAGTTCGGGCGCACAGCAGCCGCCAACGGCACCGGCGGCACGGACCACGGCACCGCGGCTGCCGCCATGCTGATCGGCGGCGCCGTGCAGGGCGGGCGGATCGTCAGCGACTGGCCGGGTCTCGCGGCCGCCAATCTGCTTGAAGGCCGTGACCTCAAGCCTACCCTGGCACTGGACAAGGTGATTGCTTCAGCATGTGCCGAGACATTCAATCTGGACCCTGAGCGCACGACGCAGGTGCTGTTCCCGGACGCCGAGCGGTACAAGGCGCTGCCGCGGCTGCTGCGCGAATAGCCACTCAGTGACATCCGCCGCGGGTCGATCGCGAAGTCGACCGACCGCCATGGGTGGCCCCGCCGAACGTCCCCTGACGGCCGAGGGTGTCGGTACGAAGCAGAATCAGGACGCTGACTTTCGGGTTGGGGGCCGTGCTCGAACGAGCCATCGCCGCTGCAGGACGTGCTTGCGCACCGAGCACGTCCTGTCGAATCGACTTCCTTCCGTTCGTCGACAAGGTGCGAGGCGCGCTCAGGCGGGTGCGTCGACCGGTCAACCCAACAGGAGTCAAGGCATGTCCTACATCGACGGTTTCGTGATCGCGGTTCCCACGGCCAACAAGCAGAAGTTCAT
>JANOAM010000762.1:0-2249 GCA_031411215.1 Betaproteobacteria bacterium | reverse complement strand
CGACGTGGTGCTGGACCTGCACTGCGACGCCGATGCCACCTTGCACCTGTACGCGCTGACGCCGCAGGCGGATACCGTCGCCGAGCTGGGCGCCTTGCTCGGAGCGCAAGCCGTGCTGCTGGCCACCGAGTCGGGCGACTCGCCCTTTGATGAAGCGTGCAGCCGGCCCTGGCTCGTCCTGCAGCAGCAACTGCAGGCCACGCACCCCGACGCTGTCGTGCCGCTGGCCTGCTTTGCAGCAACAGTAGAACTGCGTGGCGAGGCCGACACCAGTCACGAGCTGGCGGCGCAAGACGCACAAGCGCTGATCGACTTCCTGCGCCGCCGCGGTTTCATCAGCGGCGTGCCAGCGGCCTTGCCGGCCGCGCGCTGCCAGGCCACACCCCTGTCGGGGTCCGAGCCGGTGGTTGCCCCGGCGGCCGGCGTGGTGGTCTTCCACGTGCAGACGGGTCAGGCGGTGCAGGCTGGACAGACCGTGGCCGACCTGGTGGACATCGACAGCGGCGCCATCACGCCGCTGCAGGCGCAGTCCGGTGGTGTGTTCTACGCCCGCACGTCCTTGCGCTGGGCCGCGGCCGGCAAGCGCCTGGGCAAGATCGCCGGCACCGCACTGGCGCGCCAGGGCAAGCTGCTCAGCCCATGAACGGCCCGCAACTCCTCGCCGAAGGCATCCACAAGCGCTTCGGCGCGACCGAGGTGCTCAAGGGCGTCAGCATGCAGGCGCAATCGGGCGACGTGATCGCGCTCATCGGCGCCAGCGGCTCGGGCAAGAGCACCTTCCTGCGCTGCCTGAACCTGCTGGAAGCGCCGAACGCCGGACGCATCTGCGTCGGCGGCGAAGAATTGGCTCTGGTGCCGGGCCGCGACGGTGCCTTGCAGGCGCGGGACCCGAAGCAACTGCAGCGTCTGCGCAGCCAGGTGTCCATGGTCTTCCAGCACTTCAACCTGTGGGCGCACATGACGGCGCTGCAGAACGTCATCGAAGCGCCGATGCAGGTGTTGGGCCTGAGCCGCGCCGAGGCGGTGGAACGTGCCGAGGCTTACCTTCAACGTGTGGGTGTGCACCACCGCAAGGATGCCTACCCTGCGCACTTGTCCGGCGGTGAACAGCAGCGTGTGGCCATAGCCCGTGCCCTGGCCATGGAGCCGCGCGTGATGCTGTTCGACGAACCGACCTCGGCGCTGGACCCGGAACTGGTAGGCGAGGTGCTGCGCGTGATGCGCGGCGTGGCCGAAGAGGGCCGCACGATGATCGTCGTCACGCACGAGATGGGCTTTGCCCGGGAAGTCAGCCGCCACCTGGTGTTCCTGCACCAGGGCCGTGTGGAAGAGGAAGGCGACCCGCGCGAACTGCTGTCGCAGCCGCGCAGCCCGCGCCTGCAGGCCTTCCTCAACAGCAGCTTGAAGTAGGGCGCCGTCCCTGGCCTCAAGCCAACTTGCGGACAGCTGCGCGTGAAGCGAAGAACTTGCGCACACGCCAGCCCAGCAGCACGGCCAGCACCACCGCGTAGATGGACCATTCGCCAAAGTTGTTCTTGGCCGCACGCATCCAGAAGAAGTGCAGCAGGCCCAGCAAGGCCACGGCGTAGACCGCCTTGTGCAGTGCCTGCCAGCGCGCCGCGCCCATCGCCTTGATGGCGCGGTTGAAGCTGGTGGCGGCCAGCGGCAGCATCAGCAGCAGCGCGGCGGTGCCGACCAGGATGAAGGGCCGCTTGGCGATGTCCTTGACGATGGCGTCGATGTCGAAGCCCTGGTCCAGCCAGGCGAAACACAGGAAGTGCAGGCAGCCATAGAAGAAGGTGTACAGGCCCAGCATGCGGCGCAGCCGCGCCAGCGCGTGCCAGCCGGTCCAGCTGCGCAGTGGTGTCACCGCCAGCGTCAGGCACAGGAAGCGCAGCGTCCAGTCGCCGGTGCTGCGGATCAGCGCTTCGGCCGGGTTGGCGCCCAGGGTGTTGGCCACCGCGCCCCACACCAGCAGGGCCAGTGGCAGCAGGGCGAGCAGGAACAGCGCCGGCTTCGCGAACCGGTGCATCAGGAGCTTGTTCACCTCAGCCTCAGTAGAACTTTTTGAGGTCCATGCCGGCGTACATCTGGCCCACCTGGGGTTCGTAGCCGTTGAACATCAGCGTCGGTCGCTTCTTGGCGAACAGGCCGTCTTCGCCGATGCGGCGTTCAGCGGCCTGGCTCCAGCGTGGGTGGTCCACCTGCGGGTTGACGTTGGAATAGAAGCCGTATTCGCGCGCTGCGGC
>JANOAM010000761.1:0-3429 GCA_031411215.1 Betaproteobacteria bacterium | reverse complement strand
TCCATGCCCTTCGGCGCCGGCCCGCGCATCTGCCCAGGGCGCTACATGGCGCTGCTGGAGATCAAGCTGGCGATGGTGGTGCTGCTGGGTCGCTTCGACATCCAGGCCGTGGACACCGCCGACGGCCAGCCGGCGCGCGAGCAGCTGAAATTCACCATGACGCCGGTGGGCCTGCGCATGCGGCTGCGCGAACGCAGCCCTTGACGCTTTACAGCAGGTGCTTCACACCGTCGGCTTCGCCGGTCAGCTCGGCCAGGGTCTTGTTGATGCACTCCTGGCTGAAGGCGTCTACCGGCAGGCCTTCAACGATCTTGTAGCTGCCGCCTTCGGTGGTCACCGGGAAGCCGAACATCACGTCCTTGGGGATGCCGTATTCGCCGTTGCTGGGCACACCCATCGTGACCCATTCGCCGCCAGTGCCCAGGGCCCAGTCGCGCATGTGGTCGATAGCCGCGTTGGCGGCCGACGCGGCTGACGACAGACCACGCGCTTCAATGATGGCGGCGCCACGCTTGCCCACGGTGGGCAGGAAGACGTCCTTGTTCCAGACCTGGTCGTTGATCATGTCCTTCACGCTGGCGCCGTCGATGGTGGCGAAGCGGTAGTCGGCGTACATGGTGGGCGAGTGGTTGCCCCACACGGCCAGCTTCTTGATTGACGCAACGGCCTTGCCCGTCTTGGCGGCGATCTGGCTCAGCGCGCGGTTGTGGTCCAGGCGCAGCATGGCGGTGAAGTTTTCGCGCGGCAGGTCCGGCGCGCTCTTCATGGCGATGTAGGCATTGGTGTTGGCCGGGTTGCCCACCACCAGCACCTTCACATTGCGGCTGGCCACGGCGTTGAGCGCCTTGCCCTGGCCGGTGAAGATGGCGCCGTTGATGGCCAGCAACTCGGCACGTTCCATGCCGGCCTTGCGCGGCATGCTGCCCACCAGCAGGGCGTAGTCGGTGTCCTTGAACGCGGTCATGGGGTCGCTGTGCGCTTCCATGCCGGCCAGCAGCGGGAAGGCGCAGTCTTCCAGTTCCATCATCACGCCGCGCAGGGCCTTCTGCGGGCCTTCCACGGGCACTTCCAGCAGTTGCAGGATGACCGGCTGGTCCTTGCCCAGCATCTCGCCACTGGCGATGCGGAACAGCAGCGCATAACCGATCTGACCGGCAGCGCCGGTGACTGCCACGCGGACGGGCTTCTTGCTCATGGGACAGACTCCAAGGGGTGTTGCGGAATGGATGCGCGGCATTCTAGTCGGCCGCCTGACTCGACTCTTATGTCTTCTATAAGACTTTGGTGGAGAATGGCGGCCATGCCCGAACCCGCCGCAGCGCCCGGCAACCCGTCCCCCGGCACGCCTTCCTTCAGCCCGCTGTACCAGCAGATCAAGTCGCTGCTGGTGCAGGGCCTGCAGGCGGGTGAATGGCAGCCGGGCCAGGCCATCCCCAGCGAGATGGAACTGGCCGCACGCTTCCGCGTCAGCCAGGGCACGGTGCGCAAGGCCATCGACGAGATGGCGGCCGAAAACGTGCTGGTGCGCCGCCAGGGCAAGGGCACCTTCGTCGCCACGCATGCGGAGCAGAGCACGCAGTACCGCTTCCTGCGCCTGCAGCCTGACGATGGCCAGGCCGCGCCGCTGTCGCGCCGCCTGCTGGAATGCAAACGCATGCGCGCCCCGGCCGAAGTCGGCCGGCTGCTGCAACTGAAGGCCGGCGACACGGCGGTGCAGGTGCGCCGCCTGCTGCTGGCTGCTGACCATCCCAACCCGCGTCCCGTGGTGCTGGACGACCTGTGGCTGCCCGGCACGCTGTTCAAGGGCCTCAGTGCGGAACGGCTTGAAGGCTGGCGTGGCCCCATGTACCGCCTCTTCGAAGCCGAGTTCTCGGTGCACATGGTGCGCGCCGAAGAAAAGATCCGCGCCGTGGCTGCGGCGCCCGATGAGGCCGATCTTCTGGCCTTGCCTGCAGGCACGCCGCTGCTGTCGGTGGAGCGGCTGTCCTTTACCTATGGCGACCGGCCGGTGGAGCTGCGCCGCGGCCTTTACCACACCTTGGCCCACCACTATCGAAACGAATTGAGCTGAAAGAAGCCGGCATATGGCTACTCACAGCAGGTCCGTGTAAGCCCTATGCTTTGCAATAGACTCAGATGGTTTCACCCGGTTTCCGACGGCCCCGAGGGCTTGGCAAGCCGAGCCCGCGCCCAGACGGCACCGGGAAGTCGGGTCATCGTCGCCACCGTCGAATGAGTTCGTGTCGAAAGAGATCCCGATGCCTGAAGTGACAAGACAACGGCCCGGCACCATGCGCCTGGTCGACGCTCTGCAGTACCGCCTGCCCCTGGCCGGCTTGGTGTCCATCCTGCACCGCCTGAGCGGCATCCTGATGCTGGGCCTTCTGCCCTTGCTGGTGTGGCTGTTTGACACCAGCGTCAGTTCCGAAGCGTCCTTCGATGTCTTCAAGGCCGCGTTCACGAGAGGCATTGGCTTCGTGCCGGGGATCCTGGTCAAAATCGTCGTGTGGGGCCTTATCTGGGCCTATCTGCACCATTTCATCGCTGGCGTTCGCCATCTGTGGATGGATGCCACACACAGCGTCAGCCTGGAATTTGGCCGCCGGTCGGCCGTGGTCACCTTGGGCTTGAGCATCGTGCTGACGCTGCTGTTGGGCGCCAAGCTGTTCGGCTTGTTCTGAAAGGGGCGCGCACATGACCGTCAACTACGGAAGCAAACGCATCGTCGTCGGCGCCCACTACGGCATGCGCGACTGGCTGAGCCAGCGTGTCACCGCGGTGCTGATGGCGCTGTTCACCCTGCTGGTGCTGGTGCAACTGGTCTTCGCCAAGGGTCCCATCGGCTACGACGCCTGGGCCGGCATCTTCAGCGCGCAGTGGATGAAGGTCATCACCTTCAGCGTGTTCGTCGCCCTGGGCTGGCATGGCTGGGTCGGCGCACGCGACATCTTCATGGATTACATCAAGCCCGTGGGCCTGCGGCTGGCGCTGCAAGTGGCCACCATCGTGTGGCTGGTGGGCTGCATCGGCTGGGCCGTGCAAGTGCTCTGGAGGCTTTGAATCGTGTCGTTGGCCAATCTCCCCAAGCGCAAGTTTGACGTCGTCATCGTCGGGGCCGGCGGCTCCGGGATGCGCGCGTCGTTGCAACTCGCCCGCGCGGGCCTCAACGTGGCCGTGCTGTCCAAGGTCTTCCCCACCCGCAGCCACACGGTGGCCGCGCAAGGCGGCATCGGTGCGTCTCTGGGCAACATGTCCGAAGACAACTGGCACTTCCACTTCTACGACACGGTGAAGGGTTCCGACTGGCTCGGTGACCAGGACGCCATCGAATTCATGTGCCGCGAAGCAGGCAGGGCGGTCTATGAGCTCGAACACATGGGCATGCCGTTTGACCGCAACCCCGACGGCACCATCTACCAGCGCCCCTTC
>JANOAM010000760.1:0-9009 GCA_031411215.1 Betaproteobacteria bacterium | reverse complement strand
TTCGCGCCGGGCGTCGGCGGGGATGACCAGGGTCGCGGTGGCGGCGTCCGCGGCCTTCAATTGCCAGTGTTCAGGCTTGGGCGTGGTCGTAGGCTTCGGCGGGCTCATCGCCTCCATTGTGCTTGGCGCTGTGCAGGCTCCTGTGCCTGACGGATACCACGGTGTCATCGCCGCCTGTGAATCGCTAGGATACAAACTGTCACTTCTGTTGACAGGACCGTGCCATGGACCTCCTCTGCCGCCGTGTGCTGCCGCTGCTGGCCGGGCTTTGCCTGGCGGTATTGGCAGTGCCCGCGGCCTGGGCGCAAACGGCCGACGCCGCCGCGCGCCGTGTGGCGCTGGTGGTGGGCAACAACAACTACGCCATGGCGCCGCTGCTGAACCCCATCAACGACGCGCGTGCGATGGCCGAAGCCCTGCAGCGCGCGGGCTTCACGGTGATCCTGCGGACCGACGCCACACAACCCGAGATGACCGCCGCTGTGCGCGAGTTCGGCAACCGGCTGAAGGACGGCGGTCCCGGCACGGCCGGGCTCTTCTACTTTGCCGGCCACGGCATGCAGATCAGGGGCCGCAACTTCCTGATCCCTGTGGGCGCCAACATCGAGCATGAAGACGAGGTCGGCTACCAGGCGATGGACGCGCAGGCCGTGCTGGACAAGATGGAATCCGCGGGCAATGGCAGCAACCTGATGATCCTGGATGCCTGCCGCAACAACCCCTTCACGCGCAGCTTCCGCAGTGCCCGCCAGGGGCTGGCGCAGATGGACGCACCCGTGGGTTCGGTGGTGGCCTTCTCCACCGCGCCCGGTTCGGTGGCCAGCGACGGCACTGGCACCAACGGCCTGTACACCGCGCACCTGCTGCGCGCCATGAAGCAGCCTGGCGCCAAGGTCGAAGATGTCTTCAAGCAGGTGCGCATGGCGGTGCTGCGCGACACCGGTGGCCGCCAAGTGCCGTGGGAGGCCACGTCCCTGGTCGGCGACTTCTACTTCAGCCCGCCGCAGCCCGGTGACACAAGCCTGGCTGCCGCACCGGCACTGCCGCCCACGGACACCAGCGCCAAGATCGACGACGCGCTGTGGTCGGCGGTGAAGGACAGCTCCAGCAGTGCCGAGCTCTTTGCCTACCTCAACCGCTACCCCAGTGGCCGCCATGCCCGCGAAGCGCGGCAGCGGCTGACCGACCTGGTGGCACCGGTGCCGGCGCCGGCCGTGGTGACACCAGAAGCCACGCTGGCGCTGCCGCCCGGTGCGCCGCCTGACCCGCCCAAGGACGAAGGCAGTGACCTGGCAAGCCGGCGCGAGATCGACGAGATCCTGCGATGGGGCGACCTCAACACCGCACGCCGGCCGCGGGGTGCGCAAGCCAACAGCCGCGGCTTTGCGCTCGGCGACCGCTACCGCTGGCGCACCGTGGACGTGCGCCTGGACCGCTACCAGGGCGAACACCTGTGGCGCATCGACGGCCTGTCGCCGGACGGACAGATCGTGCTCAACGACCCACAGTCCCAGCTGGACGCCTTTGGCCAAGTCTCGCGTTTCACACAGGAGCGCACGGGCCAGTGGGTGGAGTGGTCCGAGCCGCTGCCCGTGGCCGATGCGGCCTGGAAGGGCGTGGGCTACAAGCGCGACGTGAGCACCCGGCTGACGGTGGGCGGCGGGTCCGCAACCTCGCACTGGATCGACTTCAGCGGCACCGTCAAGGCCGTGGACACCGAGATGGTGAAGACACCGGCCGGGGTCTTTGATGCGGTTCGCGTGGAAGTGAACCTGCGCGGCCGCGGTTCCCTGCAGCGCCCCGTCAGTCTCACCGCCGCGCCAAGCTTGGTGGAGTTGCGCCTGGTTTATTGGTACGTGCGCGGGATTGGCCTGCCCGTGGCCAGTCTCTGGGAAGAGCGGCGCGACGGCAGCCTGGAGCAGCAGGTGCGCCAGGAGCTCACCGCCATCGACGTGCAGAGCGCGCCGCCGGCCGTGGCCAACGCCAGGCGCTGAGCGGCCGCAGCAGACCCAGCCTCTTCAAGCCGGGGCTTCAAGCCCAGACCACAGGCGCGCCTGTGCGGTACCAGTCGTCCACCGCGCCAGCCACCTCGGCTTCAATGCGGGCGCGCTTGATCTTCATCGTGGGCGTCAGCGTGCCGGCCTCCATGGACCAGGGCGTGCGGGCCACCACCAGCATCTGCAGGTATTCATGGCTGGCGACCTGGGCGTTGGCGTCCTGCAGCAGCTGCGCCAGTTCGGTTTCCACCTGGGCGCGCACAGCCGCATCGCCCAGTTTGGGACGCAGGAACTCGTCCAGCACCAGCACGGCGTAGGCCGCGGGCTGGCCGACGCCGGAGACCATGGACATCTCCACCATGGGGTGGGCGTTGAGGCGGTTTTCAATGGGTGCCGGTGCCACGTACTTGCCCTTGGCCGTCTTGAAGAGTTCCTTCTTGCGGCCGGTGATGATCAGCTGGCCGTGCACGTCACAACGGCCCAAATCACCGGTGTGGAAGAAGCCGTCCGGGGTGAAGCTTTCGGCATTCAGTTCGGGCTGTTTGTAGTAGCCCACCATCTGGCCGGGTGCCTTGACCAGCACCTCGCCGTCGGCGGCGATGCGCGCCTGCACACCCGGGAAAGGCCGGCCCACGGTGCCCAGGCATTCTTCGCTGGTGTCTCCCGTGTGCGACACGGCAAAGTCCTCGGTCATCGCGTACCCCTCGTACAGCTCCAGGCCCAGGCGGCGGTACCAGCGCAGCAGTTCCGCCGGCATGGGTGCGGAGCCGCTGCCGGCTCGGCGCACGTGGTCCAGGCCCAGACCGGCCAACACCTTCTTGCCGACGGCGGCGGCGATGGCCGGGTTGGACAGCGCGGCGTCCAGCTGCGCCTGCGGCATCTTGGCCAGCACACCCTGCTGGAACTTGGTCCACAGGCGCGGCACGGAGATGAACCAGGTCGGCTGCGCCCGCTGGATGTCGGCCATGAAGGTGGTCAGCGATTCGGTGAAGTACACGTGCACACGGCCGTTGATGAGCGCGCAGCATTCGACCCAGGCGCGTTCAAAACAGTGCGCCAGCGGCAGGTAGGACACCACGCGCGAGTCCATTGCCACACCGCCGTCGCGCCGCAACTGGTCGGCCAGGATGCACTGCGTGGCCGCGGTGATGCTGGCGAAGTTCTGCATCACACCCTTGGGCTGGCCGGTGGAGCCGGACGTGTAGAGCAGCATGCCCAGGTCGTCGGGTTTGCGCTGCGGCCGGCCTGGCAGCGGCTGTGTGCGGGCGGTGATGGCGTCCCAGTCTTCACAGCCGGGCACGTCCACGTCCGGGGCGAGAGGCAGCGTGATGCAGCGCAGGCCTTCCGGGATGCCGCTCTTCTGCAGCGCCCAGGTGTCCAGCTTGCCGATGAACAGCAGTTGCGCGTCGCAGTGCTTCAGCACATAACGCACGTTGTCTGCGGTCTCTGTCGGGAAGATCGCCACCGTGGTGCCGCCGGCCATCCACACGGCCAGTTCGGCCATGAAGAAGTGCGCGCTGTTCTTGGCCAGCAGGGCGATGCAGGCACCCTGCGGCAGGTTCAGCGATTCGATGTGCGTGGCCATGCGCCGCGCCTGGTCCAGCGTCTGGCTCCAGGTGTAGTCCACCACCGCACCGCCGCCCACGGGCTGGGTCAGGAAGACACGGTCCGGCTGCGCGGCTTCGTGCTCGTAGACGTGGTCCAGGATCAGGCGCTGGTCGGTGCTGGTGTTCACGCGGTGTCTCCGTGTCTTGTGATGTTGTTCAGCGAGTGTGGGTGCGTGCACACGCGCCGGTCAATCACTCGGCAGGGGCCCTGGTGTTTGCCCGTATCGGGGACGCAAGGCGCGTCGTCTGGCGTATACCGGCGTCCCATACCCAAAACTCAGGAGACTTCCCATGTTTCGACGTGTCCTTGCAGCTGCTGCCCTGGCCGCCTGCGCCTTCAGCGTGCACGCCCAGGTGCCGCAGTACGGCACCAACATCAACCACGAGACGGCGCGCAAGGTCCTGGCCGGTGCCGTGGCCGAGGCGCGCAAGCAGAACCTGCCCATGGCCATTGCCGTGGTCGACAACGCCGGTCAGCTGGTCGCCTTCGAGCGCATGGACAACACGCAGACCGCCAGCACCGCCATCGCACAGGACAAGGGCGTCTCGGCGGCGATGTACCGCCGCCCGACCAAGGCCTTCCAGGACGTGTTGGCCGCTGGGGGTGTGGGCCTGCGTGTGCTGACGCTGCGTGGCGCGGTGGCCGTGGAAGGCGGCGTGCCGCTGGTGGTGGACGGCAAGATCATCGGCGCCATCGGGGTGTCCGGCGGTTCGTCGGAACAGGACGGCGTGGTGGCCAAGGGCGGCACGGACGCGTTGGGCAAGTAGGCGCGGCTGTCCTGGGCGCGGGCTGGCCCAGGACGTCAGGACAGCTTGTAGGTCTGCAGGTGGATGCTGGTCTCGGTGGCGCCTATGCCCTTGATCAGCCGCACCCGTTCCAGCACCTCGGCCAGTTCGGCCAGGTGCGCGGCGCGCACCTCGGCCAGCAGGTCCCAGCGGCCGTTGGTGTCGTGCAGCGCGGCCACGCCGGGCTCACCCAGCAGTGTGCCTATGACGGCGCGCGTCTGGTTGCCCTCTACGGCAATGCTCATCCAGGCGGTGATCTGCTGGGTCTGCGCGTCGGGCTTGAGCAGCACGGTGTAGCCGACCAGCACGCCTTCGTCTTCCAGCTTGCGGATGCGGTTGGTGACCGTGCCGCGGGACACGGCCAGCTTCTTGGCCAGCTGCGCCACGTTGGCGCGTGCGTTCTGGCGCAGCAAGGCGATGAGCCTGAGGTCGGTGTCGTCCATGCCCGATTTTGGCACTTTGGCAATCGAGCCTGTCATTTCGCCATAAACCTGCCGATCACGCAGCAAGATTGCCACTTTTCATTGTCACGGCCGCCCCGAAGAATGCTGGGGAACGACTGGAGACATTCCGTGACCACCCTGCTCACCACCCACGACATCGCCCGCATCGTGGCCGCCCACGGCCTGCCGCAGGTGCTGCGCCGCCTGGAAAACGCCATCACCGCTGACTTCCGCCGCTGGGCCGACTTTGACAAGGTGGCCCGTGTGGCCAGCCATTCCCGCAGCGGCGTGATCGAGCTGATGCCCGTGGCCGACGCGGCCGACTACAGCTTCAAGTACGTCAATGGCCACCCCAACAACGGCCGCCTGGGCCTGCCCACCGTGATGGCCTTTGGTGTGCTGGCCGATGTGGCCACTGGCGCGCCGCGTGTGCTGAGCGAACTGACCATCACCACCGCCATGCGCACGGCAGCCACGTCGGTGATGGCCGCACGCGCGCTCATGCGGCAGGACACGCGGCCGGGCAGCAGGACCATGGCGCTCATAGGCAATGGCGCGCAGAGTGAGTTCCAGGCCTTGGCCTTCCACCTCGGCCTGGGCATCACCAGCCTGCGTCTGTTCGACTCCGACCCCGCCGCCACCGCCAAGCTGGTGCGCAACCTGCGTGCGCTGCCGAGGCTCAAGCTGGTGGTATGCGCCAGCGCGGCCGAAGCGGTGCGGGGTGCCGACATCGTCACCACGGTCACGGCGGACAAGCGCAATGCCGTCATCGTCAGCCCGGACATGCTGGAGCCCGGCATGCACCTCAATGCCGTGGGCGGGGATTGCCCGGGCAAGACGGAACTGGCGGCCGGCGTGCTGGCGGCGGCCAAGGTGTTTGTGGAATACGAGCCGCAGACCCGCATCGAAGGCGACCTGCAGCAGATGCCCCCCAGCTTTGTCGTCACCGAACTCTGGCAGGTGCTGACGGGTCAGCAACCGGGCCGCAGCAGCGACCAGGACGTGACCGTGTTCGACTCCGTGGGCTTCGCGCTGGAGGACTTCTCAGCCCTGCGCTTGATGGCGCAACTGGCCGCCGAACTGGGCCTGGGCGAACAGATCGCACTGATCCCGGCGCTGGCCGACCCCAAGGACTTGTTCAGCGAGCTGCTGGCCGGTTCGGTCGATCGCCAAGCTGCCTGACCCGGCGCTCAAAAAACCAAGGGCCACCCGCGGGTGGCCCTTTTTCGTGGACGGCGCTGGCCGGATCAGTTGCGCTCGTGGCGGTCCGCGGCGGCAAACAGGTCGGCGGCGAAGCGCGGGTCCTGCGCCATCAGCGACAGAGCGTAAGCGCGCACTTCCGATGCTTCTCGCACGCGGCTTGCAAGAGCACGGTGTTCCACGCGCTGCTCGGCCATGTCGCCCAGACGGGTCAGCAGGCGGCCGAACCAGATGGCGGCGATGCGTGCACCACGCGGGGCGGTGACCTTGATGGGGGCGTTGACGGTGATGGTGGTCATGTTGTTCCCTTTCAAAACCGGGGTTTGCGCCGGCGATGGATGGAATGTAAGGGTTATCACTAATGCGAAGCTACTGAATGATTCGCACGTAAGGTATAAACAGAACGCATATGACGCGCTGAGCCCATGCCTCTGAACTTCCGCACCCTGGACCTGAACCTGCTGCGCGTGTTTGACGCCGTCATGGCCGAAGGCAGCCTGACACGCGCCGCCAGCGGGCTGGCCATGACGCAACCGGCCGTGAGCCACGCGCTCAAGCGCCTGCGCGACACGGTGGGCGAAGACCTGTTCCTGCGTGTCGCTCATGGGGTGCGTCCCACGCCGCGCGCCGAGGCCCTGTGGCCGCAGGTGCGTTCCGCCCTGGGCACGCTGCGCCAGGCCCTGGCACCGGGTGATTTCGACCCCAAACGCGACGCCGTGCAGATGAGCCTGGCGATGGCCGACGCAACCGCGGCCTTGTTGGCGCCGCCGCTGGTGGCGCGCATTGAAGGTGAGGCCGCTCAGGTCAATCTGCGGGTGCTGCCGCTGACCACACGCGACCCACGCCGTTTGCTGGAAAGCGGCGACGCGGATCTGGCGGTCGGCTACTTCCCGGAACTGATCACCACCATCCTGGCCCAGGGCACGGACAGCCACCTGCACCACGCCCGCCTGTACGACACGCGCTATGTGTGTGTCATGCGCCGCGGCCACCCGCTGGCCAGGCGGCAGCTGACGCTGGACGACTTTTGCGAAGCCCACCACCTGCTGGTCAGTTTTTCTGGCCGGGCCCAGGGCTTTGTGGACCAGGCCCTGGCGGCGCTGGGCCGGCAGCGGCGTGTGGTGCTGACGGTGAACCAGTTCTTCACCGCTGGCCGTGTGGTGGCCCAGTCCGACCTGCTGACCGTGCTGCCCGAAAGGTTCCTGGCCGCAACCGGCAATGCCGATGGGCTGGTCACGCGCGAACTGCCCATGCCCGTGGGTACGGTGCAGGTGGAAATGATCTGGCACCTGCGTCACGACACCGACCCGGCGCACCGCTGGCTGCGCGACCAGGTGCAGGCCGCGGCGGAAGCCTAGGTACTCAGAGCACGGCGGCCATCGCAACCGCGGTGCGCTCCACGTTGCCGGTGTTCAGGCCGGCGATGCAGATGCGGCCCGAGCGCACCAGGTACACGCCGAACTCCTCGCGCAGCCGGTCCACCTGCGCCGCCGACAGGCCGGTGTAGCTGAACATGCCGCGCTGGGTCAGGAAGTAGTTGAAGTCGCGCTCCGGCTTCTTCACCGACAGCACGCCGTGCAGGCTCTTGCGCATGGCCTGGATGCGCGTGCGCATGCCGGTCACGTCGGCTTCCCAGCTGGTGCGCAGAGCCGGGTCGGTGAGCACGCGGCTCACGATGCCGGCGGCGTGGATGCCCGGGCTGGAATAGTTGCGGCGCACGGTGGCCTTCATCTGGCCCAGCACCAGTTCTGCCTCGGCCGCGTCGGCACAGACCACGCTGAGCGCGCCGGCGCGTTCGCCGTAGACGCTCATGCTCTTGGAAAACGAATTGGCGATGAAGAAGCTCAGGCCCGACGAGGCCAGCGCGCGCACCGCAAAGGCGTCTTCGACGATGCCGTCGCCATAACCCTGGTAGGCCAGGTCCAGGTAGGGCAGCAGGTCACGCTGCTTCAGCACGGGGATCAGCGCTTCCCATTGCGCGGGGTTCAGGTCCACGCCGGTGGGGTTGTGGCAGCAAGCGTGCAGCAGCACCACGCTCCTGGCGGGCAGGGCCGCGATGGCGGACAGCATGTCGTCAAAGCGCACGCCGCCGGTGGCCGGGTCGTAGTAGGGGTAGCCGTTCACCGTGACCCCGGCGCCTTCGAACATGGCGCGGTGGTTGTCCCAGGTCGGGTCGCTGACCCAGACGCTGCTGTCCGGCAGCCAGCGCTTGAGGAAATCCGCGCCGACCTTCAGGCCACCGCTGCTGCCCACGGTCTGCAGCGTGGCGATGCGGCCGCTCTTCACCGCCTCATGGTCGGCGCCAAACAGCAGTTGCTGCACCGCCTTGCGCATGGCCGCCGAGCCTTCGATGGGCAGGTAGGGCTTGGGCCCGCTTTCGGCCAGCATCTGCGCTTCGGCCTGTTTGACGCAGTCCAGCACGGGGATGCGGCCGGCGTCGTCGAAGTAGATGCCTATGGACAGGTTGACCTTGTCGGCGCGCGGGTCCTTCTGGAACGCGTCGTTGAGGCTCAGGATGGGGTCGCCAGCGTACGGCTCCAGGTGCGAAAACATGCTCATCGCTGTCAAGCCTTCAGTGCCTTTTCAATGTCCTTGCGCATGGACTCAGGCGTGTCGTTGGGTGCGTAGCGTTTCAGCACCGCACCGTCCTTGCCCACCAGGAATTTGGTGAAGTTCCACTTGATGCCTTCGGTGCCCAGGATGCCGGGTGCCTGCGCCTTGAGCCACTGCCACAGCGGATGGGCCTCGGCGCCGTTGACCTTGACCTTGGACATCATGGGGAAGCTCACGCCGTAGTTCAGTTGGCAGAAGGACGCGATCTGCTCATTGTTGCCCGGGTCCTGGCCGCCGAACTCATTGCTGGGGAAGCCGATGATCACCAGGCCCTGCTCGCGGTAGTCGGCCCACAGCTTTTCCAGGCCTTCGAACTGCGGCGTGAAGCCGCAGGCGCTGGCGGTGTTGACAATGAGCATCACC
>JANOAM010000759.1:0-1695 GCA_031411215.1 Betaproteobacteria bacterium | reverse complement strand
CTGGACGCCCGCCGCCCGCCTGACGCCGAGCTGGTCAACCTGCGCCTGGGCATGCGCCAGCTCACCGACGGCCAGCGCGAACTGGGCAAGGGTCTGGACACCCTGGCCGGCGGCAGCCGCAAGCTGAGCGAAGGCCTGGGTCAGTACAAGCTGGCGCTGGACGATGTGCCGCTCTTCAGCACGCGGCTGATCGAAGGTCTGTCGCCGCTGGAAGACGGGGGCCTGCAGCTGGTGGGCGGGCTGGACGGTGCGCGCGAAGGCAGCACCCGGATGCTGACCGGCTTGCAGCGCGCGGAGGACGCCGTCGCCAACCTCACCGACGCCACGCAGCGCGCCGGCAACGCCATGTCCCTGCTGGCCGCGCGCCTGCCCGACGAACAGCGCCTGGACAGTTTTGTCGAAGGCGCACGCGAGTTGTCCCGTGGCAGCGACACGCTGGCCGGTGGCCTGCGCCAACTGGCCACGGGCAGCGAGGCGCTGCAGGGCGGCATGGCCAAACTCACCGATGGCGCCGGCCGACTGGACACCGGCCTGGAACTGCTGCGCCGCAGCCTGCCCGTGGCCGTGGACGCACCCGGTGGCAGCGCGCAAGGCCTGGCACTGAGCGTCGAGCCGGTGGTGGAGGCCGTCGCGCCCGTGCCCAACAACGGCACCGCGCTGACACCCAACTTCGTGCCACTGGCGCTGTGGGTGGGCGCGGTGATGACGGCCTTCCTGCTGCACCTGCGCCGCATCGCCGAGCCCGTGGTGGGCTTGCCGCGCACGGCCCAGGTAGCCGGCAAGCTGGCGCTGCCGCTGGCCGTGGTGCTGCTGCAGTCCCTGCTGATGCTGCTGATGCTGGTGGCGGTGTTGAAGGTGCAGGTGCCCAACCCCGCCAGCTTTGCCCTGACCCTGGCCTGCGCGTCAGCCACCTTCCTGCTGTTGGTCTTCGCGTTCGTGCGCTTGCTGGGCGACCTGGGCAAGGTGCTGGCGGTGCTGCTGCTGATCGTGCAGGTCTCGGCCGCTGGCGCGCTGCTGCCCATCGAACTGAGCGACGAAGCCTTCCAGGCCATGCACCCCTACCTGCCGCTCACTTGGGTCGTCAGCGCCTTCCGTGCCAGCTTGTTCGGTGCCTACGACGGTGTCTTCTGGCCGCGCCTGGGCGCCGTCGCGGCTTTTGGCGCCGGCGCGCTGGTGCTGGCCACACTGGCCGGCCGCTGGCGTGTGGTGGCCCTGTCGGAATGGCGGCCGCCGCTGGATATCGAGTAGCCTGCGCGCGCCACTCAAGCTGGCGGGAGACATCGAGATGCAAAGACGCACCCTGGTGCGGGCCGGCCTGGCAACAGGTCTGGCTTGGGGCCTGATGCCCTTGAGCCTGCGCGCCCAGCCGGCCTGGCCCAGCAAGCCCATCAAGCTGATCGTCGGCTTCACGCCCGGCGGTGGCATCGACTTCACCGCACGCACCATCCAGAACGGCCTGGAAACCGCGCTGGGGCAGCCGCTGGTCATCGACTACAAGCCCGGCGCGGGCGGTGTCATCGCCGCCACTGAGCTGACCCGCGCCGCACCCGACGGCTACACCCTGCTGGTGGCCAACACGGGGCCCTTTGCCATCGCGCCCTACCTGCAGGCCAAGCCGCCCTACGACCCGGTGAAGCAGTTCACCTACATCGGCCAGGTGACCGAGGCCGGCTACATCGTGGCCACCCGCGCCGA
>JANOAM010000758.1:0-2561 GCA_031411215.1 Betaproteobacteria bacterium | reverse complement strand
CGCCGGCGTCATTGACCGCCTCGCGCAGGAAGGTCGGGTCCATGAGGGCGCCGACCGAAGTCGGCATGAAGTACGGCCAGACATGGGGGGTGTGCATCTTGGTCTCCATCCTCAGGGTGTGTCGCCGCGGTGGGATCGCCCTGGCGCGAGTGACCGAGCGCTGACGCATAACCGTGTAAACTGTATATATCGTATAGCACAATGGAGAAAAGTTGATGACAAGTGCCAAGACCGCTCAGAAGCCCACTACCGCGGCCCGGGCTGCGAAGGCCAGCGCTGAAGAGGTGGTCAAGACGGCCGCCCCGGCCATAGGGGCCGCGGTCAAGCCGAGTTCCAACCTGAATGGCAAGGCGCCTCACGTCAAACCGAAACTGGTTCGTGACAGCTTCACGATCCCGAAAGCCGAGTACTCAGTGCTTGAAAGCCTCAAGGCCCGTGCGACAGATCTGAAGCGACCGACGAAGAAGAGCGAAATGCTGCGAGCCGGAATCGCTGCCTTGAACGCCATGCCGGACAAGACATTCCTGGCTGTCTTGAACAGCATTCCCAGTCTCAAGACGGGTCGCCCGACCGGCACCGAGGCGGCGGTGATCCAACGGACCAAGCAGTCGAGCAAGTAGGCGCTGGCCAGGCGCGGCTGCTTCATTGTTGAGCAGGTGCCGCATCACGTGATGGCGTCTGCCCTGCAGCGTGGTGCATGGCATATTTCCACCGACTTATCCACCGTAGCAGTGGACAACTTGAGCGCTGAGCCGGCTAATGTGTGCGCCGGAAGCGAAGGCCATCGATCAGGACTTCGCCCGCAACGCGGCGCGTGTGCTCCTCGATGATTTCCACCATCCCCTTGGCGGCCATCGCCTTCAATTCACGCGCCGAAGCATCGAAGACGTAAGGATTTTCTAGCGCACTGCCAGCGTGGGGCAATTCCTGCACGACGCCGAAGGACGAGTCCAGGAATGCCGTTTGGGCAAGGGTGTACATAGAAGCCTCCGTTGATTTGCAAGGTGAAGTGGGCTTGAACCACTTGGCGCTTGACCAAGCACTGGTGCAATCGGTGGCTGCTGCCCGTGGCAGTCGGCACCCGACACCATAGCAGGGTACGACGCCCACCCTTTGCGTTTGATCATCTTGACGCAAGGACAACTTCCAGTAACTGGTGGCGCGGCAGCCGAGACTTCCCAACGCCGCCTTGCCGGGCGGCACGGCGGGATCGACCCTCCTCGGCCATGTTCGTCGACCATGACATGACCTTCGACGCGACCTCGCCCGGGGCGTCGACCTCCTATCGGTGTCAATCGCCCGACAGGTGCCCCCAAGCTCAGTTCGATTTGTTGCGCTGCCACGTGGCGCGTGCAGCAACCGCCGTGTCGGCGAAATCGGTGAACAAGCCGTCGATGCCGAGATCGAAGAACTGCCAGTACTCGCGCTGGGGCTCGCCCGCGTAGGTGGCGGCCAGGCGGCGCGGCTCGCTGCGGAAGGTCCAGGTATGCAGCAGCAGGCCGCGCTGCTTGATCGCCTGTGCCAGCGCCGGGTTGGCCACCGCGTCGCAGTCGCTCTCGTTGATGACGCCGTCGCCGTTGATGTCCCGCGGATTGCCCGCGGCGTCCAGGCGTGCCTTCACGGTCACGAGGTAGCGCTTCCACGGCGCGATGCCGTCGGCATAGCTCTTCACTTCGTCCAGGCCGGCCGGGGTCAGCAGGTCACCGAAGCTGCCGCTGCGGCCGGAGGCGGTCCAGTCGTAGGGCCGGTCGAAGGGTGCGGCATAGGTGATGGCGCCCGTGCGCAGGTTCACGTCGTCGGCATCGACGAGTTGGATCAGGCGCACCTTGGTCTTCTGGCGCAGGGCCTTGAGATTGGCGGTCTCGAAGGACTGGATGAACACCGGCGCGCCGGCACGGTTCCAGCCCACGCGATCGAGGCTGGCAAGCAGCCGGTCCTCGAGCGGCAGACCCAGCCTGCTGTGGTAAGTCGGGTGCTTGGTCTCGGGGTAGACGCCGATCGCGCGGCCGCTCTTGCTGGCCTTGTCGCGCACGAGGTCGAGCACCTCGTCGAAGGTCGGGATCTGGTACTGGCCGTTGAAGGCCTGGCTGCGTTCGGCCAGCGGCTGCACCGCGCGCAGCGTCTTGATCTCGGCCAGCGTGAAGTCGCTGGCGAAGAAGCCGGTCTCTTCGGCGCCGTCGACCTTGATCGTCTTCTTGCGGCTGGCAAATTCTGGCCGGCTGCCGACGTCTGTGGTGCCGATCATGTTCGGCTCATGGCGCGCGATCAGCACGCCGTCCTTGGTCGACACCAGGTCGGGCTCGATGAAGTCAGCGCCCATCTCGATGGCTTTGCGGTAGCTCTCGAGCGTGTGCTCGGGCAGGTAGCCGCTGGCGCCGCGGTGGCCGATGACCAGCGGCGCGTCGAACTTGTTGTGGTCATGGTGGTGGCGGTGCTGGTGGCGCTCGGTCGCAAGCGCGGGCGCGCTCGCCACGCTCAAGGCGCAGGCCAACGCGGCCAGGCCGGCAAAGGTGTTTCGCATGAGATGTCTCCGTTGTTGTCGACTGCCTGATCCTAGGCAG
>JANOAM010000757.1:0-4372 GCA_031411215.1 Betaproteobacteria bacterium | reverse complement strand
CGAACATCGCGGCCATGCCCGCTGGCGCGTAGCCCGCTGTGGCCAACAAGCCGTACCCGATGCGGTCAGCCTCGCGTTCCATGTCGCGCGAGAAGTTCAGCTGGCTTTGTATCGCCGCGCCCTGCCCGCCCACGATGGCCGCGTTGGCCGCGTCGATGTTGCCGCCGCGGCTGGCCGCAATCACCCCCAGCAGCAGCGCCGCCAGCGCCACCAGCGAGGCCTGTTGTTGCGGCGCGATGCTGCGTGCAATGTGGCGCTGCGTGACGTGCGTGATTTCGTGCGCCAGCACCGAAGCCAGCTGGTCGCGCGTGGTGGTGATGGCGATCAAACCCAGGTGCACGCCCACATAACCACCGGGCAGCGCGAAGGCGTTGACGCTGCGGTCGCGCACCAGGAAGGCTTCCCACGCGAAGGAGTTTTCGGTCTCGGCGTTGATGTCGCCACGCGCCTTGGCTGCGGCCACCAGCGGGTTCCATAGATGCTGCAGGTAGCCCAGCAGCACGGGGTCGTCCATGTACTGCGGGTCACGCCGGGCCTCGCGCATGATGCTGTCGCCCATGCGCTTTTCGTTGGCGACGCTGAGGTCGTCGCTGGCCGATTCACCCAGGGCGGGCAGGCGCACCTGGGACGCTTGAGCTTGAGCTTGAGCTTGAGCCAGCGCTGGCGTGAGCAGCGCGCTGAGCGCCAGTTGCAGCGCCAGCAGGCCCGTGGCAAAGCGACGTCCGTTGGCGCGTGAAGGCGTGCAGGAAGGATTCAAGGGCGGGCCTCGTGGCGGGAGAAGGGACGAGCGGAGGGCGTTGGAGCCAAGGCGGCTGCGCACGTTCCCTGCCATCTATGATGACACCGCCCTGTTTCTGACTGTGAAGCCATGAACCCCTCCTTGACACACTTCGACAGCCAAGGCCAGGCCCACATGGTGGACGTGGCCGCCAAGGCCGAGACACACCGCGTGGCGCGTGCCACCGGCCACATCGACATGTTGCCGGCGACCTTCGAGCTGATCGCCAGCGGCACGGCCAAGAAGGGCGACGTGATCGGCATCGCGCGCATCGCGGCCATCCAGGCGGCCAAGCGCACGTCGGACCTGATCCCGCTGTGCCACCCGCTGCCCATCACGCGCGTCACGGTGGAATTCCAGATGGACCGCGACAGCAGCCGCGTGCATTGCACGGCCCAGGTGGAAACGCTGGGCCGCACCGGTGTGGAGATGGAAGCGCTGACCGCCGTGCAGGTCGGGCTGCTGACCGTCTACGACATGTGCAAGGCAGCCGACCGGGGCATGGTGATGGGCGGCATCCGCGTGCTGGAAAAGTCGGGCGGCAAGTCGGGGCACTGGACAGCGCCATGAAGCGCCATCAACGCGAGGGCAGGTAGCTGCGCCAACTGTAGGTTCGCGCAGGTGGGCTGCACTGGAAGGGCGGCGCGGAGGCCGCTGCTCCTGAAGCAGCCGAGGCAGGCGCGTCCAGGCAAGCGTCGAAGAAGTCCTCGGCGTCTTCCTTGCCAAATTCCTTCAGTCGCGCGCTGAGGTAGCGCGCCTCGTCATCGTGTCCCTGCTTCTTCAGCGCTTCGGACCAGGTCATCATCAGGCGCGAATCCAGCAGGTAGTGGGCTGTGCGGTCAAAGGCCCGGGCCGGGTCGCCGATGGCGATGTGCGAGGTGACGGCCGCGTAGTCGGCGTGGTGACCGAAGAACACACTCTTCATGCCGGTGGCGATGCGCTGTTCCAGCGGCGGTGAGCCCGGCGCGCTGCTGAAGATGCTGACCACACGGCCGTAGTCCCACACCGAAAACACGGCGCCCAGCGCCAGCAGCCAGGACGCCACGGCCAGCCAGCGCGGCGCGGGACGCGCGTCAGCCACCCCACCGCGCAGCGCAAAGCCAAAGGCCCAGGCCGTGGGCAGCAGGAAGTACGAATACCAGAGCGGATATTCCAGCAGGCTGTGCAGCCCGATCATCACCACCACCAGAACGGCCGCGCGCTGCGCGGTGCTGGCGTCGGCATCGGGTGTGGTCCACGCGGCCAGCGCTGCACGGCCCAGGCCCCACAGCAGCAGCGCCATCACCAGCACGGCCAGCGGCAGGCCCAGTTCCACCGCCAGCTGCAGCGGCAGGTTGTGCGTGTGGTCGAAGAAAGCGGTGGGCCGGCCGGGGAAGGGTGTCAGCGTCCAGGCCATGTTGAATTCACCGAAGCCCACGCCTGTCCACGGGTGGGTCTGGATCAGCGCCAGCGTGTTTTTCCAGATGCCGAAGCGCGAGCCCGAGATGTCGGTTTCCGCCAGCCGCGCCGTGCCGCCGAAGTTGTGTTGCGACAGCTTGGCCCATTCCGCCATGCCCCACCAGCTGGCGGCGTAGGCCAGCGGCGCCAGCACCAGCAGCAGCCGCGCCGGCCGCGACAGGCGCCGGTCGGCCAGGCCCCACAGCGCGAGCAGCATGACGCTGACGAGACCCGTGCGCGACGCCGTCAACACCACGCCCAGCACCAAGGCCGCCAGCGCCAGCGCGGCCCAGCGGCGGCCGATTTGGCGCAGGTCCAGCAGTGCGATGGTGGCGATGCAGGACCACAGCAGCAGGCTGCTCAGGTGGTTGGGCTGGCGCAGGTTGCCCACTGCGCGGCCGGGGATGCCGGACGCGGCGATCCAGACGCCGTCAGGCAGGCCGGGTGCGAAGACCTGGATCAAGGCGACCACCACATTGGCGATGCCGGCCGCGAACCAGGCCCAGGCGAAGGCGGCGAAGACGGATTCGCGGGTGGCGCCATCCGTCGCCGCGTCGGGCGGAGCCGACGCGCCGGCCCACAGCAGCAGCAGGGCCGCGGCCAGTGTGGCCAGCGTGGACAGTGCCAGTGTTGATGGCCAGCCGCCCAGAGCCCAGCTCCACGCGGCACAGGCAGCCAGCAGGGCCAGCGCCAGGCTGGCTGGTGCAGCGGCCCTGGCAGGCTGGATCGGCCGCATCCAGGCGCAGGCACCAGCGAACAGTCCCCACAGCGCAAAGGCCAGTGCCTGGTTCAGGAAGGTCGGCGACGGTGAGACGTTGTAGGCCAGAAGCGAGGGCAGGGCGGCGGCGGCAATGGCCAAGGCCAGCGGCGCGGGCGCCAGTGCGGAAGGGGCCATCGTTTCTGTCGGCTTCATCATGGGCCGCGGATTGTTGCCGATGGTCCTAGGCAGGCCGCAAGCCGGACTGGTTATCGTGTCTGCCGTGCACACGCTTGACCTACTCTTCGCTCAACTTCGCCCCTGCGCCGACGCGCCTTGGTGGCTGTGCACATGAGCTTGCGCCGCCACACGCTCTACAACCTGGCTGGGCAGCTGACGCCGCTGGTGCTGGCCTTGTTGACCATCCCGGCCTACCTGGGTGTCGTTGGCGAGGCGCGCTATGGTGCGCTGGCGATTGTCTGGCTGTTGGTGGGCTATTTCAGCCTCTTTGACCTTGGCTTGGGCGCCGCGACAGCGCAGCGCCTGTCGACCTTGGCGGATGCCCCCGCGGCGCAGCGGGCGCAGGTGTTCTGGTCGGCGTTGTTGGCAAACCTTGCCTTGGGGCTGGTTGGTAGCCTGCTTGCCTGGCCTGTGGCGCATGCCTTTTTTGCGCACGGGTTCAGCATGGACAGTGCCTTGCGCGCCGAGTTGCTGGCCGCGTTGCCCTGGGTGGTGCTGACGCTGCCGGTGGCCACGTTGTCCGGCGTGCTCACGGGTGCATTGCAGGCGCGCGAGCGGTTCCTGGAGATCAACCTGGTGGCCATCGTGGGTGGCGCCGCGGTGCAGGTGCTGCCCTTGCTGGCGGCGCTGCAGTGGGGGCCGCGCCTGGAGCACCTTGTGCAGGCCGTGCTGGTAGCGCGGCTGTTCAGCACCGTGGTGCTGCTCCAGCGCTGCTCGCGTCATGTGACGCAGGGCCAGCCGATGGCCGGACGCCTGGACACGGCGCGCGGGTTGTTGCGCTACGGTGGCTGGGTCAGCGTCACCGCCGTGGTCGGGCCCCTGATGGTGATCCTGGACCGGTTCCTGATCGGTGCCTTGCTGGGCGCACGCGCCGTCAGCCACTACACCATCCCATTCCAGCTGGCCGAACGCAGCACCGTGTTGTCGGCGTCGCTGAACTATGCGTTGTTCCCGCGCCTGGCCCAGGCCCCGGACCCTGCCACGCGGCTGCATCTGGCGCTGCAGGCGCTGCGCGTGCTGACAGTGCTCATGTCGCCCCTGGTGGCCTTGGCGATGGTGCTCATCGGCCCCTTTCTGGGCTGGTGGATTTCTGCGGAAATGGCTGCAGTTTCCGGACCGGTGGCCCAGGTGCTGCTGGCCGGTTTCTGGATCAACGGCCTGGCCATGGTGCCCTACACACAACTGCAGGCTGCGGGGCGACCGGACCTGGTGGCCAAGTG
>JANOAM010000756.1:0-4947 GCA_031411215.1 Betaproteobacteria bacterium | reverse complement strand
TCCACCATCTCCATGGGTATGGTGCGTGTCATGCTGGAACCGTCTGCACCTTCGGCCAGCACATAACGGCAAAGCTTGGTGTCGGCGCCAGCCAAGTCCAGCAGCAGCTTCAGCGGCACGCCGGTGAATTCGCTGCAGCTGATCATGCCGTGGCTGTACTGGCAGGTGGGCACGGCCACGTTGCCCCATTCCATGCCGGTGTTGGCGCCGCATTCGATGAAGTGGAAGCGGCTGACTGCCGGCAAGCGCATCAGTTCGTCCATGGTGAACACCATCGGCGTCTTGAGCATGCCGGGGCCGCTGCCGTTGATCATCAAGCGGTGCTTGCTGGGGTCTATGTCCCACCAGCCCTGGTGGTGGCGTTCGAAGTGCAGGCCACTGGGCGTGACGATGCCGAACAGGCTTTGCAGCGGCGCGAAGCTGACGCTGGACTGCGTCGTCTGCGTCAGGCCCGGGCTCTGGCGGCGCTGCACATTCTGTTCGAACTTGCTGGGCTTGCCGTAGCCGTCCGTGGCCACGCCGTGGCCCAGCCCCGTGCTGTGTGCGGGCAGGTGGAGGATGTTGGGGTCGCCGCCTTCGGCCGGCACGGGATTGGACTGCGCTCGGGCCGTGATGGCGGCCGTTGCGGCAGCGGCTGCAAAAGCGACGCGGATGAAGTCGCGCCGCCCGGCCTTGGATTCGCGGAACACGGTGCGAACGCCCTCAGCGTTGACAAAGTTCTCCGGCGCCTTGATCAGGCGCCCCGGTCGGCGAGTGAGCGGTTCGGTCATGGAAAACTCGTTTGCTGTATCTGGATATAAGCAATCACAAATATAATAAGTTGCTGTGGTTCCAGGGTCAGGGAAAACTCTCGCGATGCAATGAAAAAGGGCCCCGCTGCTGCGGAGCCCTTTCTGGCCCGGTGCGCTGGGAGGGTCAGGCCTGGCGACGACGGCGCGTCATGCCCAGGCCCAGCAGGCTGGCGGCCACCAGCGCCAACGAAGCCGGCTCGGGGATGCCGGCCACCGAGGAGTCGGGAATGAAAATCGATCCGGTCCAGTTGGACTGGCCGGTGTTCCAGTCGGCCCAGTTGGCCGAAGTCATGCCGGAAATGGTGTACAGCTGGGTGCCGGCGGACAGGCCGGTCACCGTGACGCCTTGCCAACCATTGATGCCCAGGCTCGTCGGGCTGGTGGACGAGTTGTACTCGCCCAGCGTGCCGTTACCCGAGGCATAGAAGGTGTTCGTGCCGAAGGTGAGGCCCGAGGGCAGTGCGCCGGTCAGTTGGTTGAAGGCGTACGAGCTGCCTCCAATGGTCAGCGAACCCTGCAGCAGCGTGCCGTGGTAGCTGCCCATCCAGATGGTGACGGAACCCGGCGCGCCGGCATTCACGGAGCCGATGGCAATGGTGTGGGCCGACGCGCCGCCGACGGCCATTAGGCCGATGACCGCGAGGCTGATCAGGTGCTTCTTCATGTGGTGTCCTCGAACAAAGTTGTGGTTGGAATGGAGGGGGCCTTGACCAAGCACGCGAAGCAAACGAGGTTTGCGACGGGCAAGCAGACAACGCCGTCGCACCTAAGCAAGCTTCAGGCCCATCGTCGTAACACATTGATTTACAACTGAAACAGGCCGCCTCCCACGTACTAGGGATGGTCGGGTGTCAAGTTTGTCGACTGTGGTCTTCGTCACGCTTGCCCGACTCGCAGCCAAATCCTGCGCGCTGCGCCTCCGATTCGGGCACCAGACCGGCAACAATCCGCCTGCTCGCGGCCTGCATCCGCTGGACAAAGCGGCTCTTGGGCGCTTTTTGAGGCGGTATCGGCTCCCATTTTTCGTCAGATTGGTTCGTTCATGTCTCGAATTGCCGCCTTCGCTATCGCATGCACTTTTCTGGCCGGCTGCGAAAGTGGCGACAAGGAACGCCAGCACTTGGCGTCAGCCAAGGCCGCGTTGTCCAAGGGCGACCCTGTAGCCGCGACGATTGAACTGAAGAATGCGCTCGACCTCAACCCCAATCTAGCCGAAGCGCGCGTGCTGCTGGCCAGCGCACTTCTGAAAACCGGCAACCCCAAGCAAGCCGAGATCGAACTGCACAAGGCGACGGACGCTGGCGCACCTGACGAGCAGGTCGCTCCCGAGCTCGCGCGGGCCTTGCTGCAGGCGGGCGAAGCGGCGAAGGTGATTGCCCAGTTCGGGCAAGCCAAGCTGAGGGAGCCCCAGGCCCAGACGGATGTGCTGCTGGCCGTGGCGGGCGCTCAGATGATGCAGTCGAACTGGAGCGCTGCCCGCGAAGCGGTGCAAGCGGCGCTCAGCCTGCGGCCCGGGCTGCCCGACGCCATGATGCTGAATGCGCGGCTGGAGGCACAGTCGGGCGAAGCGGACAAGGCGCTGGCGCAGTTGGACAGCCTGCTGTCGCGCGAACCCAACCACGAAGGCGCCGCACTGCAGAAGGCCGAACTGCTGGCACTGCAGCCTGCCGGCGCACCCGCGGCGCTCGCCTGGCTGCGCATCACCCAGACGATGCATCCCACATCTCCTGGGGTCCACGCCGCCATCATCAACTTGCAGATCCGCGAGGGCCGGCAGGCCGACGCCCAAGCGGACTTCGATAAATTGAAGCAGTTGGCGCCCCGAGCGTTCGAGACCCTCCTGTTGCAGTCCCAGTTCGATTGCCTCGGCGGACGCTTCAAAGCCTGTGCGGAAACCGCCGAGCGGCTGCTGACCGCTGCGCCGGCCGATACGCGCCTTCTGCTGCTGGGCGGGCTGGCCAACCTTCGGCAGGCGCAGTACGCCACGGCTGAGACGCTGCTAGGCCGCGCCTTGAAGCTCAATCCCAGACTGCTGGCTGCGCGTCACCTGCTGGCGCAGGTGTACATGGGCTCCGCCGCACCCGGAAAGGCTATTGAAGTGCTGCTGCCGGCCACGGAGGCATCCGCCGTGTCTGCTGCCAGCTTGGCACAACTGGGTGAGGCCTACCTGGCCGCGGGCGACTCTGCCCGCGCCGAAGCGGCCTTCCAGCGCGCGCTGAAATTGGACCCAGCCGATGCCGGCACACGAACCGCCGTTGCCCTGGCCCAGTTGCGCCGCGGCGAGGCCAGCGCGTTGCCGCAGTTGGAGATTCTGGCCGCCAGCGAAAGCAGCGGTGCGGCCGACGTGGCCCTGGTTTACGAGCGCGTGCGGCGCAAAGACCGCGAGGGCGCCTTGCAGGCCTTGGACCGCCTTGAGAAGAAGCAGCCCGAACAAGCCTACCCGCTGGTGCTGCGTGCGCGTGCGCTGATCCAGCTGGGCGATACCCCCGCCGCGGCAGCCAGTTTCGAGAAGGCGCTGCTCAAGCAGCCTGGCCACTTCCCAGCCGTGGCTGGGTTGGCCGACATCGACTTCTATGCCGGCAGGCACGATGCCGCCCGCAAGCGCTTGCAGGCCGTGGTGACGGCCCAGCCGAAGAACATCCCGGCACGACTGGCCTTGGTTGAACTGGAAACGCGGCTGGGAGCCACCGAAGCTCAGATCCAGGCCAAGCTGACCGAAGCAGTCAAGGCCGACGCAGGCGTGCCCGATGCCCACCTGGCACTGATCAACCGCCTGCTGATTGCCGGTGATGCCCAGCGTGCCCAGGTGGCGGCGCAGGAAGCGACGGCCGCGCTGCCCAACGACCACGCCATATTGGACGCCCTGGGCCGCACGCAGATTGCGGCGGGCGCGCACACGCAGGCGGTGGCAACCTTCAAGCGCCTGGCCGGCCTGCAACCCCGCAGCGCCACACCACTGGTGCGCATGGCCGACGCCCAACTGGCGGCAGGCGACCGCGTCTCGGCTGGCCAGTCGGTGGCAAAAGCCAGCGAAGTCGATCCTGGCGACTTGAGCGCCTTGCGCATGGGCGCCGTGCTGGCCGCCCAGGACAAGCGCCACGCGCAGGCGCTTGACATCGCCAGGTCCGCGCAGCGACGTTACCCGAAGGAAGGCGTGGGATTTGCGATCGAGGGCGAGGTCGAGGAACTGGCCAAGAACTGGTCAGCGGCGGCCATCTCCTATCGCAATGCGCTGAAGCTGACGCCGACATCGACGATGGCGATTCGCCTGCACAGCAGCCTCACCGCCGCCGGCCAGCAGTCCGAAGCCAACCGCATGGCGCAAGATTGGCTCAAGGGCCAGCCACAAGATGTGGAGTTCATGTTCCACCAGGGCGACTTGGCGGTGCAGGCCAAGCAATACTCTGGTGCCGAGGCCCGCTACCGCGCCGTGTTGAACCTGGTGCCCCGCCATGTGGCGGCCATGAACAACCTGGCCTGGCTGCTGGCTCAGCAGGGCAAGCCCGGCGCGGTGGCGATGGCGGAACAAGCCAACACCCTGCAGCACGACCGGCCTGCCCTATTGGACACACTGGCATTTTCGTTGGAAGCCGAGAAGCAATTGCCCAAGGCGGTGGAAGTGCAAAAGCGAGCCGTCGACTTGGACCCGCGTGACCCGCAACTCCGGTTTCGCTTGGCGGAATTGTATGTGCGCAGCGGCGACAAGTCGGCCGCGGCCAAGCAACTCGACATCCTCTCCCAGCTGGGGCCTCGCTTCGATCGGCAGGCCGACGTGGCCGCATTGCGCAGCAAACTCTGACGCGCCGCCAGGGGCGCGCCTGTTCAGGGTTGCCCGACGATCGACGCGGTGGCCATCAACTCTTCAAACAGCGCCAGGCTCATCTTGCCGGACACGCCGAACGGATTCAGCTGGGGCGTTTCCGAATACTTCAGCAGCAGCGCCGGGTTCAGCCGCGCGACATTGACCTGGCCCATGCTCCAGCCGGCGAAGCGGCGTTCGCCGATCTCTTCGTAGTGCAGCAGTTCCACTTGCGTGTGGCGCGAATCGGTGGCGATGCGGTTGTAGAGCTGGTTCACCGCGCTGCGCCCGCCTTCCAGCGCCTGCAGAAAGATGCCTTCGCTGAAACACAGCACGCCGGTGATGCCGATCTTCGGG
>JANOAM010000755.1:0-2624 GCA_031411215.1 Betaproteobacteria bacterium | reverse complement strand
AGCACCTCACCCGGCCGAAGCGCGGGGCGGCTCTTGAGCAGTTCGCGGTTGATGGTGCCTTGGGACGCGGCGTCGGACGTGCCGACGGCGTTGTCGTAGTGGCCGCGGATGGTGACGGATTTGCTGGCTGTGTCGGCAGTAGCCGGTGCAGTTTGAGCGTGCACGCCCGCGCAGGCCAGGGTGGCCGCCAGCGCGGCGGCACCCGGGGAAGTGGGTTTCATGGGTAAGGTTCCGGCAATCAACAGGGACACGCCGCAGCGGGCCGTTGGCGCCGCAGCGGGCCGTTGGCGCCGCTGCGTGTCGAACAGTCGACAGCGAGTCGACCGTGCGTGTCAGGCCAGCCGGGGAGGCCGCAGCAGGGGTTGCCGGGTGCGTGTGCGCCAGAACCAGCCGGGTGCCGCGCGTTGCACTTGGCCCAGCGCCTGCAGACGGTGCGGGTGTGCACCAAAGGCCATCAGGGCCAGTGCCAGGGTCAGCGCCAGCTGGGCCGCGTCCAGGCTGGTGTCGGGCGTGCCGTCGCGTTGCACGGACGGGTCGTCCGGCCGGTGGTGGTGGCGCTCAAAGCCGTCGTGGCTGTGGCCCAGGTCGGCTGCAACCGCAACGTGCACATGTCGCGGCCCGGCGCCGAGAGCCCGCGCGCCCTGGAAGGCCTGCACAAGCAGGATCGCGACCAGCCACGCCGCCAGCAGCTGCAGCAGCGCCGCAGTGAGGGTCGGGGTCGGCGAGGCGCGTGTCATGGTCGTCAGAGGCGCCAAGTGTCGCCGCAGCACCAGAACATTTACGTGACAAGGGCAAGGTCGGATGCAACCCCGTAGAGTCCGGCGAACCGATCTGCCCGGAGACCCTGCATGACTGAACCAGCCGCGTACGTTCCACCCAAGATCTGGACCTGGAACAAGGACAACGGCGGCCAGTTCGCCAACATCAACCGGCCCATCGCCGGGCCCACGCACGACCAGGAACTGCCAGTGGGCAAACACCCGCTGCAGCTGTATTCACTGGCCACGCCCAACGGCGTGAAGGTGACGGTGATGCTGGAAGAGCTGCTGGCCCTGGGGCACCGCGGCGCGGAGTACGACGCCTGGTTGATCCGCATCGGCAAAGGCGACCAGTTCGGCAGCGGCTTTGTGGGCGTCAATCCCAATTCCAAGATCCCGGCGCTGCTGGACCGCAGCAGTGACACGCCCATCCGCGTGTTCGAGAGCGGCGCCATCCTGATGCACCTGGCGGAGAAGTTCGGCGCCTTCCTGCCGCAGGAGCCGGCCGCGCGCGCGGAAGTGCTCAGCTGGCTGTTCTGGCAGATGGGCAGTGCGCCGTATCTCGGCGGTGGCTTCGGCCACTTCTACGCCTACGCGCCGTCCAAGATCGAATACGCCATCGACCGCTTCGCGATGGAAACCAAGCGCCAGATGGACGTGCTGGACCGCCGCCTGGGCGAAAGCCGCTACCTGGGCGGTGACGACTACAGCATCGCCGACATGGCGGTGTGGCCCTGGTACGGCGCGCTGGCAAAGGGGCAGATCTACGAAGCCGGTGAATTCCTGCAGGTGCAGACCTACACGAACGTCATCCGCTGGACCGACGAGATCGCCCAGCGCCCGGCCGTGCAGCGCGGCCGCAAGGTCAACCGCACCTGGGGCGCGGCCAGCAGCCAGCTGCCCGAGCGACACGACGCCAGCGACTTCGACAACTTGCCCAAGGATTGAGACGCCTGTGATCACCCTCTACGACTGCGCCACCGCGCCCAGCCCACGCCGCGCCCGCATCTTGCTGGCGGAAAAGGGCATCGCACATGACACCGTGCAGGTGGACCTGCGCAGCGGTGAACAGCTGGGCGAGACCTACCGCGCCCTCAACCCGCAGTGCACCGTGCCCGCCTTGCGCACGGAAGAAGGCTGCTTGCTGACCGACAACGCGGCCATTGCGGCGTACCTGGAAGCGCGCTACCCAGAGCCAGCCTTGCTGGGTCGCACGCCGGCG
The DNA here is from genome assembly GCA_031411215.1 of Betaproteobacteria bacterium. Taxonomy (GTDB): domain Bacteria; phylum Pseudomonadota; class Gammaproteobacteria; order Burkholderiales; family Burkholderiaceae_C; genus Rubrivivax. Next base: position 644 of record JANOAM010000755.1, on the reverse strand, counting down.
GAGAAAGCGCTGATCGCTAGCTGGAACTGGCGTGTGGAATTCGAAGGCCTGCTGGCCATTGCCGAAGTGCTGCGCAACGGCTCACCAGCCATGGCCAACCGGGCCTTGCCGGGGCCGGTGAACTACGCGCAGATCCCGGAACTGGCTGAGCGCGGCCGTGCGCGTGTGCAGCACTTCTTCGCGGTGCTGAACGAGCAGCTGGCGGGGCAGGAATTCATCGCCGGCAGCACGTTCAGCATCGCCGACATCACGGCCGTGGTGGTGGTGGACTTTGCGCGTGTGGTGAAGGTCAAGCCGGGTGACGAGCACCCGCATCTGCAACGTTGGCGCGAACGCATGGCGTTGCGGCCGGCCATGGTGTTGTAGACCGGTTGAGGGCGGATAGAAGGACCGCTCTCGGCCATCGGACTAAACCGCTCGCGCGGTAAGCGCTCCGGCGAGAGTGTTGGCGGTTTGTCGTGGCGCTGGTTCTGCGAAGTTGGTAATCGAGGCAATCCGCCTCGTTCACCGACAGGAGCAGGATCATGGACGTTTCGACTTCCACCGTCTCGCCGTTGCGCCAACGCATGCTCGATGACATGCGGATGCGCAAGTTCGAGCCCAAGACGCAGGCCGGCTACCTGCGCGCCGTACGCAAGCTGACC
>JANOAM010000754.1:0-1816 GCA_031411215.1 Betaproteobacteria bacterium | reverse complement strand
CCGGCCGCGTGTTTGCCTGACAGGCTGGCCCCCGCCGCGGGCAAGACCGGCACGACGGGCGCGGGTGTGTGCAACTGCTTGGGCTTCTTGGCTTCCTTGTTGCCCTTGGACATGCTTGGCTCCAGTGCTGAGTGGTTGACGAACACCAAGCTACGGCAAGGGCAACGTGACGTCTGTGGGTTGGAGCACCGACGCCCGTCGGCTACACCTGTCGCGGGTCCAGCGCATCCCGCAGCCCGTCGCCCAGCAGGTTGAAGGACAGCACCAGCAGGAAGATGGACGCACCCGGCCAGATGGCCATCCAGGGCGCGTTGTCGACATAGTTCTTGGCGGTGTTCAGCATGCTGCCCCAGCTGGGCGCAGGCGGCTGCTGGCCCAGGCCCAGGAAGGACAGGCTGGCCTCGGCGATGACGGCGGAGGCGATCGCCAGCGTGGCCTGCACGACCAGCGGCGCCACCGCGTTGGGCAGCACATGGCGCAGCACCACACGCAGCGGCGACGCACCCAGCGCGCGGGCGGCTTCGATGTAGTCCTCCACCTTCACATTCAGCACCTGGGCGCGCGTCAGCCGCACGAAGACCGGCGTGGCGCTGACACCGATGGCGATCATCGCGTTGCTCAGGCTAGGCCCCAGGAAAGCCGCCAGTGCGATGGCCAGGATCAGGAAGGGGCAGGCCAGGAAGGCGTCGGTCAGGCGCGAGATGAAGCCATCGACCACACCGCCGACGAAGCCCGCCAACAGCCCCAGCGGCACGCCGATAGCCAGGGAAATGCTCACCGACACAATGCCCGCCAGCAGGGAGGCCTGCGTGCCCCAGACGACACGGGCGAAGACATCACGGCCGATCTCGTCGGTGCCGAACCAGTGTTCGGCAGACGGCGCCTTGCGGATGGCCGACCAGCTGGTGGCGATGGGGTCCTGCGGCGCCAGCCAGGCGGCAAACACCGCCAGCAGCACAAAGCCCAGCACGACGGCCAGGCCGAACATGGCGCTCTTGCGGCGGCGCAGGCGGCGCCCGGCGCGCATCCAGGGATTGTTGGAAACCGTCATGCACGCAACTTGGGGTTGGCGGCGAAGTAGGCCAGGTCGGCCAGCAAACTCAAGCTGATGTAGGCCGTGGCCGTCACCAGCACGACGCCTTGCACCACGGCGTAGTCGCGGTTGAAGACGGCGTCCACCACCAGTTTGCCGAAGCCCGGGATGGTGAAGACCTGCTCGGTCAGCACCGCGCCGGACAGCAGCGTGCCGAGCTCCAACGCGCCCAGCGTGATGACGGGTGTCAGCGCATTTCGGAAGGCATGTTTGAGGATCACCACCCGTTCCGGCAGACCCTTGCTGCGTGCCGTGCGCACGTAGTCGGACGACAGCACCTGCAGCATGCTGCTGCGTGTGTGGCGCATCAGCACGCCGGCAATGGCGTTGCCCAGCACGAAGGCCGGCATGATCATCGCGGCCAGATTCGCGCCCAGGTCTTCGAAGGGGCTCACGTAGCCGGACGCCGGCAGCCAGCCCAGCTGCACCGAAAACAGCAGGATCATCAGGATGCCGAGCCAGAAATTCGGCGTGGAAATGCCCCACAGCGCAAAGCCGTTGGCCAGTGCGTCGGGCCAGCGGCCGCGGCCCACTGCGGCCGCAATGCCGGCGGGCACGCCGATGAGCACGGCGATGGCGAATGCCAGCAGCGCCAGTTCCAGCGTCACCGGCAGCTTCTGCAGCACCAGGTCCAGCACCGGCTGCTGCATGCGCAGGCTCTCGCCCAGGTCGCCCTTGAACACGCCACCCAGCCAATACAGGTAGCGCAGCGGCAGTGGCTCG
>JANOAM010000753.1:0-2850 GCA_031411215.1 Betaproteobacteria bacterium | reverse complement strand
GTCCACCTTGGCGGCGATGGCTTCGAAGATGGGCCGCACTTCGTTCCAGGTGGAAGCCGGCCCGCCGGGCATGATGGCCGGGCCCTTGCGCGCGCCCTCTTCGCCGCCGGAAACGCCCGCGCCCACGAAGCGCAGGCCCAGCGGCGTGAGCCAGGCGTCACGCCGTTCGGTGTCGGCGTAGAGGCTGTTTCCGCCATCGATGACGATGTCGTCCTTGTCCAGCAGAGGAATCAACTGCTCGATCACCGCGTCTACCGCCGGTCCGGCCTTGACCATCAACATGATCTTGCGCGGCTTGGCCAAGGTGGCCACAAACGACTGCAGGGTCTTGGTGCCCAGGATCTGTTTGCCGGGGTGCGCGGCGACAAACTTGTCTGTCACGTCGGTGCTGCGGTTGAAGACGCTGACCGCAAAGCCGCGGCTTTCGACATTCAGGACCAGGTTCTGGCCCATGACGGCCAGGCCGATGAGGCCGAAGGGGTTGTTCACGCTGGTCTCCGTTGTCTGCAGGTCAAGGTACTTCGTGGCCCATGCTGGCCTGCCAGACGCGGTACCAGTCCTCGGACGACAGTGTGAGGCCGGTGGCGGCCACGGCCTCTTTCAGGGCTTCTATGCGGCCGCTGCCGGTGATGGGGTGCGGCCGGCTGGGGTGGCGCAGGATCCAGGCATAGGCCACCGTGGCCATGCTGACACCCTGCTGCTCGGCCAGCGCAGCCAGCACACCGCGCACACGCTGGGCCTGGTCGTCCACGCCTGTGAAGAGGCGGCCGCTGGCCAGCGGGCTCCAGATCATGGGGCGCAGACCCAGATCGACACACTGTTCCAGCGTGCCGTCGGCCAGCGCCTGCATCTGCAGCGGGCTGAACTCGATCTGGTTGGTGACCAGCGGGTGGCGCCTGCGCAGCATCGCCAACTGGCCCGCCGTGTGGTTGGAGACGCCGAAGTGCATCACCTTGCCGGCGGCCAGCAGGTGGCGGAAGGTGTCGGCCACCTCGGCCGGGTCCATCAGCAGGTCCGGGCGGTGCAACAGCAGCAGGTCGATACGGTCGGTGCGCAGCGCACGCAGGCTTTCATCCACGCTGGCCAGGATGTGCGCTCGGCCGCTGTCGTAGCTCTTGAGCGTGTGGCCGGGACGCGCCGGGTGCAGCAGCTTGATGCCGCACTTGGTGACGATCTGCAGGCGGTTGCGCAGTCCCGGCGCGGCGGCCAAGGCGTCACCGAAGTGCGCTTCCACCTGGTAGCCGCCGTAGATGTCGGCGTGGTCGAAGCTGGTGATGCCCAGGTCCAGCGCCTGTTCGACCCAGCGCACGGTGCCGGCGGTGTCCAGGCCCCACTCATGCAGCCGCCACAGGCCGGCGACGATGGGGGACAGCTGCAGCGGTTCAGTGAAGGCGTTCATGGGCGCGCACGATAGCGCGCCCGCAGACCCGGCTCAGCGCAGGTCGCCCGCCAGGCAAGCCAGCGTCTCCGGTGCGATCACAAGATGCGCCGGGTAGTTCGTGTGGTCGCAGCCCAGCTTCACCTGCGCGCCAGCGAGCACAGCCTCGCGTTGTGCAGGCGAAAACTCGAAGCGCACGAAATGCACGGCGCTGGTCTTCTCTGCGTTTTCGCGCTCCAGGTCCTCATCGGCAATGGCGTAGACGCGGCTGTGGCCTTCCACCTCCACGAACATGCGGTCCTCCACACCGATCAACCGGCCCAGTTCGCGCTTGCGCTCGTGGGGATCGGGATACTCGATCAGCATCGTGGCCTTCCAGTTGCTGCCGTCCGGCACCAGCGGGGCATAGGCCTCGATCTCGCCGTTGATGCCGTCTTCTTCGAAGATCTTCTCGATATGCACCATCTCCTGGATCTGGCGGCGGATGGTCTGCTCGTCCTCGAACTGCAGGGTCATGTGGTCCCCCAGGGCCACGCTGCGCAGCTTGCGGTGGGCGATGGCTTCGGGCTTGCTGCTCTTGCGGATCTTGGCGTAGGCCTCCAAGGTCAGCAGGTTGTCTTTGGTGATGGCCATGGTGTTGTTCACTCCAAACCGTAGGCGATGCGGACCAGGGACAGCGGGTGTTGCAGCGCCTTCGCGGGCGTGCCCAGCTGCGCCATGCCCTGGGCGATGTGGTGGCCAGCCAGCGCGCAGTCGCTGCTGATGTAGTCGGGCTCGTCCTTGGCCATGCTCTTGAAGACCGGCTTGCCTATCTTCATGGCCACGGGGTGGTAGGGCGTCTTCACGCCATAGGTGCCGGCATGGCCGCTGCAGCGTTCGACCGTGTTGAGCTTGACCTCCACGGTCTGGCCGATCAGCTTGAACATCTCTTCCGTCTTCTTGCCGATGTTCTGCACCCGGCCATGGCAGGGGATGTGGTAGCTGATCTTGCCCAGGGCGGCCTTGAAGTCGGTCTTCAGCAGGCCGTCCTTGTGGCGCGCCACGAAGTACTCGAAGGGGTCGAACATGGCCTTCTTCACCAACTGCGTGTCGGCGTCCTGCGGGAACATCAGCGGCAGTTCCTGCTTGAACATCAGCGTGCAGCTGGGGATGGCGCTGACGATCGCCCAACCCTCCTTGGCATAGCGCGCCAGCACGGGCATGTTGGCCTTCCAGCTCTGCTCCACGCTGTCCAGGTCACCCAGTTCCAGCTTGGGCATGCCGCAGCACTGTTCCTTGTCGACGATCTCGTAGGGGACCTGGTTGTAGTCCAGCAGCTTGATGAGGTCGGCGCCGATGCCGGGCTCGTTGTAGTTGACGTAGCAGGTGGCAAAGATGGCCACCTTGCCGGGCGTGCGCTGGCCGTTGACCGACGGGTACGTGGTGTTGTTCATCGCACGGCCCCAGCGGAAGCGCTGATCCGCCAGCGTGGG
>JANOAM010000752.1:0-1680 GCA_031411215.1 Betaproteobacteria bacterium | reverse complement strand
GGACGCCGGGCAGGTCAGCAGGGCCTTGCCGCCGACCTTCATCTTCTGCACGCCTTCGGTCCAGCACTTGATGACCTTGGTCAGCGGAAAACTGGCTGGCGTGCCGCGTTTGTAGGAGCTGTCGAATTCCGTGCCATCGGTCAGCGTGCCGCGGTAGTGCACGCGCACGATGTCGATGGCCACCGGCGAGGGGCCGGCGCCGTCGCGCAGGCTGCGGTAGACCAGCCCCGTTTCGCTGCGCATGGCGCCGGGTTCGGCAGCGGCTGCAGCCAGTGGGTCCGCGGCTGGCTGGGCCGTCGGTTGTGCGTTCGCGAGGCTGGCCACGGTGACCAGCAGCAAGGTGGAAGCGGCAGTTGTCAGTCGGTGCATACGGGCAAGCGGGTGAGGTTGGAAGCTCATTGCGGCGCCCAGCTGTCCTTGAGCGTCGTGATGCGGTTGAACACGGGCTGGTCGGGCTGGTGTTCCTTGCGGTCGGTGATGAAGTAGCCATGGCGTTCGAACTGGAAACGCTGCTCGGCGGCCACAGCGGCCAGTGACGGTTCCAGCCAGGCCTGCACCGTGACTTTGCTCTTCGGGTTAAGCACTTCGCGGAAGTCGCGACCACCGGCGTCGGGCTGGGCTTCGGTGAAGAGGCGGTCGTACAGCACCACGCTGGCCGGCACGGCGTCTGACGTACCGACCCAGGTGATGGTGCCCTTGACCTTGACGGCGTCGGCGCCCGGCGTGCCGCTCTTGGTGTCCGGCACCACACGGGCCAGCACCTTGGTGATGCGGCCGTCGGCGTCCTTGTCGCAGCCGGTGCACTCCACCACCATGCCGTACTTCAGGCGCACCTTGTTGCCGGGCACGACGCTGCCGTCAGGCTGCGTCCTGGGTGGGTACAGGCGGAAGAAACCTTTGGGCGGCGCTTCGGCGAAGTCATCGCGTTCGATCCACACCTGGCGCGACAACGTGAATTGGCGCATGCCTAACTCGGGACGTTGGGGGTGAGCCGGTGCACTGCAAGGCTCCAGATGCATGTCGCTGCCGAAGATCTCAGCCCAGTTGGACAGTTCCAGCAGCACCGGGTCCAGCACGGCCATCGCGCGCGGGGCCTGGGCTTCCTGGTCGGCACGCAGGCACTGGTCCAGCACGGCATAGTCCAGCCAGATGTTGGTCTTGCTGGCGCCCGTGCCGTCGGCCATGGCGCGGATGCTCTCCGGCGTGTAGCCGCGGCGGCGCATGCCAAAGAGCGTGGGCATGCGCGGGTCGTCCCAGCCGCCCACGATCTGCTCTTCCACCAGCGCACGCAGCTTGCGCTTGCTGGTGATCACGTAGCTCAGGTTCAGGCGGCCGAATTCATACTGGTGCGGCAGCGGGCGCGCCAGCAGGCCCAGCGCGGCCAACTGGTCCAGCAGCCAGTCGTAGAACGGCCGCTGGTCTTCGAATTCCAGCGTGCAGATGCTGTGGGTGATGTTCTCCAGCGCGTCCTCAATCGGGTGCGCGTAGGTGTACAGCGGGTAGATGCACCAGCGGTCACCGGTGTTGTGGTGCGTCTGCCGCTTGATGCGGTAGAGCGTGGGGTCGCGCAGGTTGATGTTGGGCGCGGCCATGTCGATCTTGGCGCGCAGCACGGCCGCACCGTCGGCCAGATGGCCGTCGCGCATCTCGCGCAAGCGCACCAGGTTTTCGTCTGGCGTG
>JANOAM010000751.1:0-3805 GCA_031411215.1 Betaproteobacteria bacterium | reverse complement strand
CGTTCACGATCAAGCGCCTGGACTTCCAGGTGGGTGACGGCGACTGGGCCGATACGTCCCTGCTGGCCAACGACATCCAGGTGCGCTTCAAGCTGCAGCTGACCGGCCTGGCGCCGCTCTGATGCCATGAAGGTCTTCCTCCTGGCCGCACTGGCCGCCGTCACCAGCGCCGGCGCAGAACCGGTCACCTACGCCATAGACCCCACACACACCTTCGTGAGCTTCGAGATCCAGCACTACGGCACCAGCACCAACCGCGGCCGCTTTGACAAGAAAGAGGGCTTCGTGCAATTGGACCGGGCCGCCAGGTCCGGCAAGGTCGAGATCAGCATCGACATGAACTCCATCAGCACCGGCGTGCCCGCACTCAACACCTACCTGAAGGGCAGGGACTTCTTCGACACGGCCAACTTCCCCACCGGCCAGTTTGTAGCCGACCGCTTCGTGTTCGACGGTGACAAGGTGGCCGCCGTGGAAGGCACGCTGACGCTGCTGGGCAAGCCCGTGGCAGTGCTGTTGAAGGCCACAAACTTCAACTGCTATACCAATCCTCTGCTCAAGCGCGAAGTCTGCGGCGGTGACTTCGAAGCCAGCGTCCAGCCCTCGGCCTGGGGCATCAGCACCTACATTCCTTCGGTGGCACCCGACAGGGCGCGGCTGGTGGTGCAGGTGGAAGCCGTGCGCCAGTGAACGCCAGGCCGGTGCTGGCCGCTGTCGCAGCGGGTCTGTGGCTGGGCTTGTGGCTGGGCTTGTGGCTGACTCCCGCTCCTGTGCACGCCGCGCCCGTGCTCTACGACCTGGACCCGGACCACAGCTGGGTGACCTTCGAGTTCAGGCACTTCGGCACGTCCACCTCGCGGGCGCGCCTGGGGCCCGTGCGCGGCGCCATCACGCTGGACCGCGCCAACAGCGAAGGCGACATTGGCGTGCGCATCGCCACGGCCAGCGTCGACACCGGCCTGGCCTTCTTCAACACACGCTTGCGCCAGGCCGACCTGCTGGCCAGCGAGGAATTCCCTGAAGCCTTCTTCGTTGCCAAACGGCTGCGTTTTGAAGGCAACAAACTGGCCGAGGTGCGCGGCGAGTTCACTTTTCGCGGCGTCAGCCAGCCGCTGTCGCTGCTGGCCACACAGTTCGCGTGCCGGCAGGACGCACAAGGCGAAGTCTGCGGCGGTGACTTTGAAGCCGAAGTCCTGCGCAGCAGCTTCGGTGCAGACTTTGGTCTGCCATTGGTTGGCGACCGCGTGAAGCTGCTGATCCAGGTTGAAGGCCGCCGCCGCCTCTGACGCGTCGCGCCGGCCCTTTGGGCTTGAATGGTCGAATTGGTCCCGGGTTAGACCGTATGGCTGTGGAATGGGCGGCGCGCCGATAGTCCACTGCCCGCCAATGCCCGTTGAACGTCCAGCGAACCTGCAGCGCATGGCAGCGGCACAGACAAACCGCCCACAGGAGACAAGACCATGACAGAAACAACCAAGAAGCTGCCCGCCGCGCGCCGCGGCTTCCTGAAGTCCGCCACGGCCGGTGCCGTCGGCGCGGGCGCGCTAGCCGCGCCCATGATCGCCACCGCGCAGACGGTGAACTTCCGCTTCCAGAGCACCTGGCCGGCCAAGGACATCTTCCACGAGTACGCCAACGACTTCGCCAAGAAGGTCAACGACATGGCGGGTGGCCGGCTGAAGATCGAGGTGCTGCCCTCGGGCGCCGTGGTGCCGGCCTTCCAACTGCTGGACGCGGTGAACAAGGGCACCCTGGATGGCGGCCATGGTGTGCTGGCCTACCACTACGGCAAGAGCAACGCGCTGGCGCTGTGGGGCAGCGGCCCGGCCTTCGGCATGGACCCGAACATGGTGCTGTCCTGGCACTACTACGGCGGTGGCAAGGCGCTGCTGGAAGAGATCTACAAGTCGCTGAACATCGACGTCGTGTCCTGCGTCTACGGCCCCATGCCCACGCAGCCGCTGGGCTGGTTCAAGAAGCCCATCGCCAAGGTGGAAGACCTGAAGGGCCTGAAGTACCGCACCGTGGGCCTGGCGGTGGACATCTTCACCGAACTGGGTGCCGCGGTGAACCCGCTGCCCGGCGGTGAGATCGTGCCGGCGCTGGACCGCGGGCTGATCGACGCCGCCGAGTTCAACAACGCCACCAGCGACCGCATCCTGGGTTTTGCCGACGTGGTGAAAAACTGCATGCTGCAGAGCTTCCACCAAAGCGGCGAGCAGTTCGAGATCCTCTTCAACAAGGGCAAGTACGACGCGCTGCCGGCCGAGCTGAAGTCCATCATCGACTATGCCGTGCAGGCCGCCAGCGCCGACATGACCTGGAAGGCCGTGCAGCGCAACAGCCAGGATTACATCGAGCTGAAGAAGAGCGGCGTCAAGTTCTACAAGACGCCCGACGCCATCCTGCGCGCGCAGCTGGCGGCCTGGGACAAGGTCACCGCCAAGAAGTCAGCCGAGAACGCTGCCTTCAAGAAGGTGATGGACTCGCAGCGCGCCTTTGCCGAACGCGCCGGCCAGTGGCAGAACGACTACATGGTCGATTTCAAGATGGCCTACAACCACTACTTCGCCAAGAAGAAGGCCTGATCCGCAGGCCCTGCAACGCCGGCCATCCGACTGACGGATGGCCGGCTTGCCTTTGCCGCAGCCCCCTGGTGAAACGATGACGACCCAAAGACTCCTGCACGCCGTGGACCGCTTCAGCACGGTGCTGGGCAAGACCTTCGCGTGGCTGATCGTGGCGCTGATGCTGGTGGTGGTGGCCGAGGTGTTCAAGCGCTACGCGCTGAACGCACCCACCGCCTTCATCTACGACGTCAACAACATGATGTACGGCACGCTGTTCATGATGGGCGGTGCCTACACCTTGGCGCATGACGGCCATGTGCGTGGTGACTTCTTCTACGGCAGCATGAAGCCGCGCACCCAGGCCTGGTTGGACTTGGTGCTGTACGTGCTGTTCTTCCTGCCCGGCATAGGCGCGCTGACCTGGGCCGGCTGGACCTACTTCCATGACGCGCTGGCCATCCACGAGCAGACCTTCAACGCCACGCCGCTGCCGCTGTACCCGTTCAAGTTCGTCATCCCGCTGGCCGGCGCGGTGGTGATGCTGCAGGGCCTGGCCGAAATCGTGCGCTGTGTGGTCTGCATACGTACCGGCGTTTGGACACCGCGGCTGAAAGACGCCCAGGAGATGGACGTGGTCGAACAGCAACTGGCGGGCAGCGAGTACGTGGACGCCGAAGCCAAGCGCGATGCCATTGCGCGTGCGCACCAGATCGATGAAGCCGCCCACCAGCGCGGCGCCGGCGGGAGGGACGCCACGTGATCATGAGCAACGCCGCGCTCGGCCTGACGATGCTGTGTCTCATCGTCGTGGTCATCATGCTGGGCTTCCCCACCGCGTTCACGCTGATGGGCCTGGGCATGCTCTTCGGTTATGTCGCCTTCTACGACCCGGCCATCCACTGGTACGACAACCGCATCTTCGACCTGATGGTGCAACGTGCCTTCGGCGCGATGACCAACGAGACCCTGCTGTCCATACCGCTCTTCGTGCTGATGGGCTATGTGATGGAACGCGGTGCGCTGGTGGACAAGATGTTCCACAGCGTGCAGTTGGCCTTCCGCCGCGTACCCGGCTCGCTGGCCGTCACCACGCTGATCATCTGCACCTTCTGGGGCATTGCCAGCGGCCTGGTCGGTGCGGTGGTGGTGCTGATGGGCGTGATCGCCATGCGGCCCATGCTCAATGCCGGCTATGACGTGCGTCTGGCCTCGGGTGTGATCACCGCTGGCGGCAC
>JANOAM010000750.1:0-6488 GCA_031411215.1 Betaproteobacteria bacterium | reverse complement strand
CTGCCGCCCACGCTGGAACTGGGGCCCAAGCTCAACGTGGTGCTGGGCCGCGGCCGCACAGAGGCGCTGGACTGGAAGCTGGACTTCCGTGTGCCCGTGCGCGGCGTGGTGCAGCTCAACTCCTCTTTCAAGGACGTGGGCTGGACCGTGAGCCCCGTGCTCAACCTGGACCTGAAATGGCAGGGCTGGAACCTGGGCGCGCAGGCCGGGCCGCTGTGGGCTTCGCGCCGCTACAACGCCCAGTACTACGACGTGGCCGCGCCCTATGCCACGGCCACGCGGGCGGCCTATGCCGCGCCGGCCGGCAACGGCGGCTGGAACTGGACAACGGCAGCTTCGCGTCGCCTGGGCGCGTTCTGGGTGGGTGGCTATGTGCGGGGCGACCAGCTGCAGGGCGCGGCCTTCGAAAGCAGCCCGCTGGTGAAGAAGACCCGCACCGTCAGTTTCGGCCTGGCCTTCAGCTGGGTCTTCGCCGTGTCGGATGAGCGCGTCACCGCCGATGAGTGAACCCGCTGCCGAGTCAGCAAGCCAGCGCCCCTTCTGGTGGCCGCTGGCCTGGCTGGCGCTGCAGCTTCAGCTCATCGGCCTGGGGCTCAATTCGCTGGCCTGGAACGGTGTGGCCCTGCTGCTGTACCCGCTGCTGCCACGCGCGGTGGGCCAGCGCCTTGGCCGCACGATGATCGCCTATGGCTACCGCATCTTCTGGGGCACCGCGGCGCTGAGCCGCATGATCCGCCTGGACGCCGATGCGCTGGACACGCTGCGTGACGATGAAGGTCTGATCGTCGTGGCCAACCACCCCAGCTTGCTGGACGCGGTGATGATCGTCGCACGGCTGCCGCGTGCGGCCTGCATCATGAAAGCCAGCCTCGTGCACAACCCGTTCCTGGGCCCGGGCGCGCGGCTGGCGCGCTACATCCGCAACGACTCCGCCTACGGCATGGTGCAGTGCGCCGTGCGCGACTTGAAGGAAGGTGGGCAGTTGGTGCTGTTCCCGGAAGGCACGCGCACCACGCAGGCGCCCGTGAATGAGTTCCACGCCAGTTTTGCCATCATCGCCAAGCGGGCGCAGGCGCCGGTGCAGGTGGTGTTCATAGACACCACCTCACCCTACCTGGGCAAGGGCTGGCCGCTGTGGCGCTTGCCGCCCTTGCCCATACGCTTTGCGGTGCGCCTGGGCCCACGCTTCCCGCCGCCTGAAGACCACCATGCCCTGCTGGCCGAGGTGCGGGCCTGCTTTGTCGCCGGTGTGCAGCCTGCCGCACAAGATGCCTGACCTCATGAATTCATCCATCAACCCGTCCAAGACCCACCTGGTCCTCATTCCCAGCTACAACACCGGCGCCACCGTCTACAAGACCGTGGCCGCCGCGCGTGCGCAATGGAACCCGGTGTGGGTGGTGGTGGACGGCAGCAGCGACGGCACGGCCGAAGGCCTGCAACGTTTGGCAGCCGAGGACTCTGGCCTGACCGTGACGGTGCTGCCGCAGAACCAGGGCAAAGGTGCTGCGGTGTTGATCGGCCTGCAGGCCGCCGCCCAGGCCGGCTTCACGCACGCGCTGGCCATGGACTCCGACGGCCAGCACCCGGCCGATCTGATCGGCGCCTTCATGCAGGCTTCCATCGTGCGGCCCGACTGCATGGTGCTGGGCCGCCCGGTGTTCGACGCCAGTGCGCCGCTCTTGCGTGTGCGCGGCCGCAAGGTGTCCAACTGGTGGGCCAACCTGGAAACCATGGGCGCGGGCGTGGGCGATTCGCTCTACGGTTTCCGCGTGTACCCCATCGCCGAGCTGGCCGCGGTGATGCAGGGCCAGCCCTGGATGCGCCGTTTCGACTTCGACCCTGAAGCCGTCGTGCGCCTGGCTTGGCGCGGCGTCAAGCCGTTGAACCTGGATGCGCCGGTGAAATACCTCAGCGCTGCCGAAGGCGGTGTCAGCCACTTCCAGTACGGCCGCGACAACCTGCTGCTGACGTGGATGCACACCCGGCTGATGGTGGAGTTTGTGCTGCGCCTGCCGGCGCTGATACTGCGCCGGCTGCGGCGCCAGCCGCCGTACCAGAACTAAGCCGCGACAGGGTCTTCGCGCAGCACTGGGAACAGCAGGCTTTCGCCGCCGCGCACTGGTCCGCCTGCCAGGTCGATGGCCGAGCGCAATGCGCTGCAGTCCATGCGGGGATATTCACGGGCCGTGCGGTCCAGGATCTCGGTGGCCAGTTCACGCAGGCGCACCGCTGTGGTCTTCAGCCGGGCGCCGAATTCGGCGTTGTCCACCTTGTCGGCAATGCTGCGGTTCAGCTCCGCGAACCAGGGCAGCGAGGCCTGGTCCAGCAGGACGCGCTGGTTGCGTTTCTGGCTGTGCTGGCACATGCCGCGCACATGGTTCTGCATGGCCAGGTTGAGTTGCTGCATGGTGCCCATCTGGTCGCGCACCTGGGTCAGCGTTTCCATGTCAGTCAGCCCGCCGTGGAAGAACAGCCGCGCCAGCACACCCCAGTAGTAGGTGTAGTCCCAGAACACCTTCAGCGGCAGGATTTCCGGGTCTCCGAAGATGCCGTACTGGTCCACGTAGAGCGCCAGGGTGTTGTCGTAGAACGAACGGAAGACCTGCTCGTAGACGGCAGTGCGGGCACCGATGTTCAAGCCCTCCGTGTCGCGGGCCACCAGGTCCGTGATGTAGGTGTTGCCGATGGCGATGAAGTCGCTGCCGGGCGAGTAGAACGGGTCCAGGAAACGCCCGGCGTCCCCTGCAAGCGCCCAGCGCTGGCTGGAGAAGACCTGCTCGCAGTCGTGGCTGAAGCGGCGGAAGAAGGCAAAGTCCTGCAGCTTGTCGCGCTTGGGTTCCAGGTCGTCGAACAGGCGCGGCTGGTGTTTGGCCAGCCAGTCCATCGCCTTGTCAAACGTGTTCATGGTCTCCAGCGGGTGCCAGCGCGGGTCGGCCACGATGCCCACCGAATGCGAGCCCGACGACAGCGGGATCAGCCACACCCAGTAGCCCGCGCCCACCAGGTGGTTGGTGGACAGCCAGCGGGTGCGCGAGACGCAGCGCGCCTGCCATGCCGGGTCGTCGCTCCAATCGTCGGGCACGATGCGGTCTGCGATGCGGAACCACACCGCGTGCGCCGCGTGCGCGTTCTCGCGCGCCAGGCCCAGCTTCTTCTTGATCAGGCCGGCGCGGCCGCAGGCGTCTATGACCCACCGTGCGCTGGCGCTATGGGTGCTTCCCTCCGCCTGGTCGGTGGTTGGTGACGCTGCGGTCCAGCGCACCTCATGCGGGTCGCCGGAGCCGGACATCTGGATATCGCGGATGGTGCAGCCGTCGGTGAACCCGATGCCACGGCGCTGCACTTCCTGGCCCAGGAAGTTTTCGAAGATGCCGCGGTCCAGCTGCCAACTGCCCACGGGCAGCGGCCGGCTGGCACCGAGTTCGGTGACGGCGTCAATGTCGCGCCGGCCTTCGCTGAAGAAGAAGCGGAAGCCGAACTTCTTCAGCTGCGCGTCCATCAGGTGGTCTTTCAGGCCCAGCACGTTGGCGAAGTAGTGCGCGCCGATTTCCACCGTGCTTTCTCCGATCTTGAAAGCGGCTTCAGGCACCGGGTGCTGGCGGCGTTCCAGCACCTGGATGTCCAGACCGGGCAAACGCTGGCGCAGTTGCAGGGCCAGGGTCAGACCTGCCAGGCCGCCGCCCATGATGATCACGTCGTGCGTGCGGGCGGGGGGCAGGTGCATGGTGGTGGGGGTTGCGGCGTCGGGGGTCAAGTTCGCATCATGCCGCAGCGGCAATACGCCCCGCTGACGCCGGGGCGCTCAGGCACACCTGCAGCGCCCCGGCCGGGCTCAGCGGCCAGGCCAGCTGCGCGTTGCCGCCGCGGGCCAAGGCCTCGAACAGGGGCAGTGCGGGGCTGGTGGCGTTGGCCTGCAAGGCCTGGGCTGCGGGCGACCGTGCGGGCGGCACGGTCACCACGGCGTGCACCATGGACCAGTCCAATGCCCACGACTCGCTGTGCGCGGCCTGTGGTGACAGCAGCAGGGCCACGGCCAGCAGGCCGCGGCTGCGGTTGACGGAGCGCAGCGCACCGGTGGCTTCGGTGTCATAGGCCACCAGCATCACGGGCCGGCCGTCGGCTGCGCACTGCGTGGCTGCTTCCAGCAGCCCGGCGGCAAAACTGGCTTCGGCCGCGGCCAGTGCGGTGCTGGCCAACGGGCTGCCCGTGCCTATGGCCCAGTAACCCGAAGCCGCGTTGTGGATGGAGTGGTGAAAGCGTGTCGGCGACAGCAGGCGCGGGTCGGCGGCCAGGGTCTTGCACAGGGCGTCGGTGATGGGCAGGTCACCGTGGGCGGACGCGAATACCGTGGCCACGTCGGCGGCCTTGTGGGACGACACCGCCACAGCGGCTGCAGCCACTTCCAGCGCCAGCAGCACCGAGTCTGGCGCGCGGCGGCGTTCGTTGGCGGACAGCAGCGCCGGTGCCGGCGGCCGGTCAGCCGCAGGGGGTGCCGGCCCGCCGCGCAGGGCGGGCGCCGCCCGGTCCCAGCCCGGCAGGGTGGGCGACCACAGCGCTATGCCGTCGATCCAGCAGCGGTGGCCCGTATTCACCTGGGCCCCTTGGCAAACAGCAGCACGGCGTTGCTGCCGCCGAAGCCGAACGAATGGCTGGCGGCGACGCGTACCGCGCGCTGTGCGGGCTGATGCCGCAGTTGCGCGGCAAAGCGGCCGCCTAGGGCCGGGTCCGCTTCGGCCGTGTGGGCGGTGCCGGAACACAGACCGTTCTCCAGCGCCTGCACGCAGATCAGCGCCTCCACGATGCCGGCCGCGCCCATCGTGTGCCCCGTGTAGCCCTTGGTGGCACTGGCATGCACATCGGCGCGGTAGCGGCGTGTCACCAGAGCGGCTTCCACCTCGTCGTTGCGTGGGGTGGCCGTGCCGTGCAGGTTGACGTAGTCGACGGCGTCGGCATGGAGGCCGGCACGGGTCAGCGCGTCGTCCAGCGCACGTTCTGCACCTCGGCCTTCGGGGTGCGGGCTGGACATGTGGAAGGCGTCGTTGGACTCGCCATAACCCACCAGTTGAGTGCTTCCGTGGCCGCGTTGCAGCAATACAAAGCCGGCGGCTTCGCCGATGCTGATGCCCTGACGCGCGGCGCCGAAGGGCTGGCAGGCCTGCGGCGACACCAGGCCCAGCGCTGCAAAGCCGAACAGCACCGTGTCGCACAGTGCGTCCACGCCGCCGACCACCACTGCGTCACACAGCTGAAGGCGCAGCCAGCGTTCGGCCTGCGCGAAGGCCTTGGAGCTGGACGAGCAGGCCGTGGACACCGTGACCGCCGGGCCATCGATCTGCAGCGCCTCCTGCACGAAAGCGGTGACGGCGTGGACCATGTTGAGCCGGTCGCTCCGGGTGACCGCAGGGAAGCCGCCGTCCGGCGCCAGCGCGGTGTAGGCGCCTTCGGATACGCCTATGGTGGACGTCGACGTGCCCAACACCAGCCCCACGCGTGCAGCGCCATGCCGGCGGCGTGCTTCTTCAACCGCCGCCGCAAAACCATCGGCCTGCAGGCCCAGCCAGGCCACACGCGTGGCGCGGCTGTCCCAGTGGCGCAGCGCTGGCGGCAAGGCGGTGTCTTCCACGCCCGGCACGCGGCCAATGCGGGCGGGCAGAGCGACACGGCTGAAGTCGTTGGCCGCCAGCGCAGAACGGCCCTGCGCCAGCGCATCGGCCAGCGCAGGCATGCCCAGGCCGGCGGCCGAGGCCAGACCGTGGGCCGACAGGCGAACGGGTGTGATGGTGGGCACCGGGCGTGGACTCATGCAGGACAGCCCGTGGGCAGCAGGCCCGCGTCCAGCCATTCTGCCCACAGTTGACGCCAGGGCGCCCAGTCGTGCCCGCCCGGTGCCGTGCGCACCTGCTGCGCGGGCAGCAGTTGGGCCAGCAGCTGGTGGCCGGCTGCAAAGCGGTCCCCCAGGCCATAGCCCAGGTGCAGCGCCGGGGCATCGGCAGGGCGGCTGGCCAGCCAGTGCCACAGCCGCTGGTCCACGTCACCCGGTCTGGGCGCTTGTGCCGTCTGTGCCGGCGCCCAGCGGCCAGGGCCCCCGGCGCTGGCAATCTCCTGCACCAGCGGCTGCCGCCCCAGGTAAGGCGCCAGCATGATGATGCCCTCGACCTCGCCCGGGTATTCCTGGGCGTAGCCCAGCGCCAAGAAGCCACCCAGCGAGATGCCGGCCAGCCAGATGCGCCGGTAGCCGCGGGCGCGGTAGGGTGCGATGACCTCGTCGTGCAGGCGCCGCATCACGCTGCCGTCGAAGGCGTATTCCAGCGTGGCGCCGGCCACCAGCACATCCACCGCCAGGCGGCGCTGGCGCACGGCCTGCAGCATGCCTTCGGCCTCCATCTCGGCCGGCGTCATGTTGGCGCCGGGCAGCAGGACCAGCAGCACCGGCGCCTGCTGCGCGCAGGCGCGGTCGTCGGCGATCAGCTCCATCGGTATCGGTG
>JANOAM010000749.1:0-3241 GCA_031411215.1 Betaproteobacteria bacterium | reverse complement strand
GTGGCCGACGCGCTGAAGGGCCAGGTGGCGATGGCTTTCGTTGTGCTGAGAGACTCAGCGGCCGCCGCCACGCCCGAAGCGGCACTGAAGCTGGAAGGCGCCATCATGAAAGTGGTGGACGAACAGCTGGGTGCCGTTGCCCGCCCGGCGCGTGTGCGGTTTGTGTCGGTGCTGCCCAAGACCCGGTCCGGCAAGCTGCTGCGCCGGGCCATCCAGGCGGTCTGTGAGGGCCGCGACCCGGGCGACCTGACCACCATCGAGGACCCGACAGCCCTGGCCCAGATCAAGGACCTGGCAGCGCCCAAGGCCTGAGCACCGGTCCGATCGCTGTCCGAACCCCTGGCCCAGTGCGGCATTGCCGGGTCAGGCTGCACCATTGCACGCTGCGGCGGTCTTGGTGCACGTCCCTAGAGACCGGCCGGGCCAGACCCCGCCGCGACGCGGGATAATGGCTGGACAAACGCGCACGACCCGCCGCAGGGAGCGGTGCCGGGCCCGACGCCAAGCACATGAACAGCACCGAACAGATCATCTTCGACATCATCGCCAGGACGTGTTCGGTTGAACGCGACCGCATCACACTCGATTCCACCCTCAAGGACCTGGACGTGCACTCGCTGGACGCCGTGCAGGTGCTGTTCGAGATCGAGGACAAGTTCGACGTCACGGTGCCTGAACGCGAAGACCAGTACTCGGCGGGCACCCTGCGCGACCTGGTCGAAGGCGTTGACCAGTTGATCGCGGCCAAGGCCGCCGTCTGACACCCCTGCCTTCGGCCGCGATGCGACGCGTCGTCATCACGGGGCAGGGCTGTGTCAGCGCGTTGGGCAACACGGCTGCGGCCACCTGGGCTGCCATGCGCGAAGGCAAGCCCGGCATAGGGCCGCTGACCGGGTTGGACGACCCCACGCTGCGTACCCCCATCGCAGCCCAGGCCAAGGCCTTCCAGGCGCTGGACCACTTCGACGAAAAACGCCTGGTGCTGTTGGACCCCGTCTCGCAGATGGCTCTGGTGGCCGCGCGTGAGGCCGTGGCGCAGTCCGGCATCCGTTTCGAAGGCGAACTGAACGAGCGAGCGGCCGTGGTCATTGGCACCGGCATAGGCGGCGCCAGCACGCAGGACCTGATGGCCAAGCGGCTGTATGGCGACAAGAACCCGCGTGTGCACCCCATGGCCATCGTGCGTGTGATGCCCAACGCGCCAGCGTCCCAGATCTCGCTGGAATTCGGCCTGCGTGGTCCCGTGTTCGCCGTGGCCAGCGCCTGCGCGTCCAGCAACCACGCGCTGGGCCAGGCCCTGATGCTGTTGCAGTCCGGTGTGGCCGACGTGGCCCTGGCCGGCGGCGTGGAAGCCTGCATCACGCTGGGCACGGTCAAGGCCTGGGAGGCCATGCGGGTGCTGGCCGACGACACCTGCCGGCCCTTCAGCAAGGGCCGCCACGGCCTGGTCCTGGGCGAGGGCGCGGGTGTCTTCGTGCTGGAAACGCTGGACCACGCGCAGGCGCGTGGCGCCACCATCCTGGCGGAATTCGTGGGCTGTGGCATGTCGGCCGATGCGGCGGACATCGTGATGCCCGACGCCAGCGGCGCGGCCCGGGCGATGCGCGCCGCGCTGACCCAAGGCGGGCTGGCGCTGGATGAGGTCGACTACATCAACGCCCACGGCACGGGCACCCAGGCCAACGACTCCACCGAGACACGGGCCATCCGCGCGCTGTTCGGCACCCACGCCGACCGGTTGGCCGTGTCGTCCACCAAGTCCATGCACGGGCATGCGTTGGGTGGCGGCGGGGCGATTGAGCTGGTGGCTGCCATTGGCGCGTTGCGCGAAGGCGTGCTGCCGCCCACCATCAACTACTTGGCGCCGGACCCGGAGTGCGACCTCAATGTCGTGCCCAACGCCGCCCAGGAACGCCCGGTGCGAGCCGCGTTGTCCAACAGCTTTGCCTTCGGCGGTCTGAACGCCGTGCTGGCGCTCAAGCGCGCGCCCTGAAAGCTGGAGGACCCGGGGGCACCCGAACAGGGGCCCACCCGGACCGCACGGGCGGGCGATGGGCAGCCGGTGCGTCAGGCTGAACACTGAGGGCTCCTACCGCACGGAGCCCCACATGACCACACTGACCCGCCGCCACCTGCTGGCCACTTTCGCAGCGCTCGGCGCAAGCCCCATTCCCAGCTGGGCAGCCAGGCCGAACCTGCCGCTGGTGCTGGCGCAGAACGCACCTGACGATCTGGACCCGCGCGGCTACCTGGTCAGCGAGAAGTACGACGGCGTGCGCGGCTACTGGGACGGCCGACAGCTCTGGTTCCGCAGCGGCCTGCCGGTGGCGGCGCCGGCCTGGTTCACCGCGGCGCTGCCGCCGGTGGCGCTGGACGGCGAACTGTGGCTGGCCCGCGGCCGCTTCGAGGCTCTGGTCGGCGCGGTGCGCCGTGCCCAGCCGGTGGACAGCGAGTGGCGCGGCATCCGCTTCATGGTCTTCGAACGCCCCGGCGCCGAAGGCTCCTTCGCCGAACGCGCCGCGGCCATCCGCAAGCTGTTGGCGGCGCAACCCGCCGGCCCCGCGATGGCTGTGGCCCAGGAAGAGCTGTCCGACCGCGCCGCGCTGTTCAAGCGCCTGGGCGCGGTAGTGTCGGCGGGTGGTGAAGGCCTGGTGCTGCACCGTGCCGACGCCGCCTTTGTCCGTGGCCGCAGCCCCGTTCTGCTCAAGCTCAAGCCCCTGGACGATGCGGAGGCCGAAGTCGTCGGCCATGTCGAAGGCCGCGGCCGGCTGCAAGGCCGGCTGGGTGCACTGCGTGTGCGCACCGTGGACGGCACGGTGTTCCTCATCGGCACGGGCCTCAGCGACACGCTGCGCGACAACCCGCCGCCCATAGGCGTCTGGGTGACCTACACCCACCGCGGCCTCACCGAACGCGGCGTGCCGCGCTTTGCCAGCTACCTGCGCTTGCGCGAGGTCTGAGCCGCTACAACACGTCGCTGGCGAAATCCGCCAGGCGCGAACGTTCGCCGCGGGCCAGCGTCACGTGCCCGCCATGCGGCCAGCCCTTGAAGCGGTCCACGGCATAGGTCAGGCCACTGCTGCCTTCGGTCAGGTAGGGTGTGTCGATCTGCGCCAGGTTGCCCAGGCAGACGATCTTGGTGCCCGGGCCGGCGCGCGTGATCAGCGTCTTCATCTGCTTGGGCGTCAGGTTCTGCGCCTCGTCAATGATCACGAACTTGTTCAGGAAAGTGCGCCCGCGC
>JANOAM010000748.1:0-3908 GCA_031411215.1 Betaproteobacteria bacterium | reverse complement strand
CTGAACAGCCGCCTGCACCAGCTCACCGCGTGGAGCAACGACCCGGTGGCCGACCCGCCCGCCGAATGGCTGCTCCTGCAGGACGGCCGCACGCTGCAGGCCTGGAGCGCCACGCCTTCAGCCTGGGCCGCGCCGGGTGTGGCCTACCGCGTCACGCACGGCGCCGGCTTCACGCGTGTCAGCCATGAACGGGGCGACCTGCTGGTGGAACTGCAGTGGTGCGTGGACCTGAACTTGCCCGTCAGGCAGCTGCGGCTGCGTGTGCACAACCGCGGCGGTCGCACGCAGACGCTGCGCGCGGTTGCCGTGGCCGAATGGATGATGGGCGAGCGCCGTGCCGATCGCCACACCGTGCACACCACGCTGCACCGCCAGCGTCTGCCGGAAGGCAAGCTCACGGCGCTGCTCTGCACGCAACAGGAAGCTGGCGCCGGGTTTGGCGGCAGCACGGCCTGGCTGGCCTGCGCCGGTGCGGCCCATGAAGGCGAAGACTGGACCTGCGACCGCCGCGAATTCCTGGACGCGCGCGGTGCACCCGTGCTGCCCGACCACCTGGGCCAGCTGCAAGGCAGCGGGCTGGACCCGTGTGCGGCGCTGGGCGTGCGCCTGGACCTGCCGCCCGGTGCGCATGCGGAACAGATCTTCCTGCTGGGTCATTCCCCCAGCGCAGAGGCCGCGCGCAGCGACGCGGCCCGCGCCGCTGTCGTGCCCGCCGTGCAGCGCCTGGCCGAGGTGCGGGCCTTCTGGGCCGGCCTGCTGGGTGCCACCCAGGTGCAGACCCCCGACCCGCTGTTCGACACCCTGGTCAACCACTGGTTGCTCTACCAGGCCGTCAGCTGCCGCCTGTGGGCCAAGGCAGGTTTCTACCAGGCGGGTGGCGCCACGGGCTTCCGTGACCAGTTGCAGGACACGCTGGCCCTGGTCTGGGCCGCGCCGGGCCTGCTGCGCACGCAGATCCTGCGCTGCGCGTCGCGCCAGTTTGTCCAGGGTGACGTTCAACATTGGTGGCACGAGCCAGGCGGTGCCGGTGTGCGCACGCATTTCTCCGACGACCTGCTGTGGCTGCCGCATGCGCTGTTGCACCACCTGCAGGCCACCGGCGACACCGAACTGATGAACGAGATGGTGCCCTTCCTGGACAGCCCGCCGGTGCCCGAAGGTGCAGAAGATCTGTACGGCACGCCCACGGTGAGCGACCAGCAGGGCAGCGTCTACGAACACGCGGCACGTGCACTGGACCTGAGCCTGCGGGTCGGTGAACACGGCCTGCCGCTGATGGGCACCGGCGACTGGAACGACGGCATGAACCGCGTGGGTGCCGCGGGCCGGGGTGAAAGCGTGTGGCTGGCCTGGTTCCTGTGCCCGCTGGTCGCCGGCATGGCGCCGCTGGCCCGCACACGCGGCGACCGGGCCCGCGCCGACCGCTGGGAAGAAGCGTCCCGTGGCTGGCGCGCGGCGCTGGAAAGCCAGGCCTGGGATGGCGCCTGGTACCGCCGCGCCTTCTTCGACAACGGCCAGGCTTTGGGTTCAGCGGCCAACGCCGAAGCCCGCATCGACCTCATCGCGCAGGCCTGGGCCGTGCTGTCCGCCGCCGCGCCCGTGCCACATCAGCAGCAGGCCATGGCCTCCGCCCGCGAGCACCTGGCCGACGAACCCAACGGCCTGCTGCGGCTGTTGACACCGCCCCTTGAGCACGCCGAACCCAGCGCCGGCTACATCCAGGCCTACCCGCCGGGCGTGCGCGAAAACGGCGGCCAGTACACCCACGGCGGCGTCTGGGCGCTGATGGCCCAGGCCGCGCTGGAAGCGGCCGGCCATGCGCCGCACAGCGACCTGCCCTACCAGTGGTTCACCTGGCTGAGCCCCGCGCACCGCGCCACCCATGCGTCGCATGGCAAGGTCTACGGCCTGGAGCCGTATGCCGTGGCCGGCGACGTGTATGCGGAGCCTCCCTATGCAGGCCGTGGCGGCTGGAGCTGGTACACAGGTGCGGCCAGCTGGCTGCACCGCGCGGCGGTGGAGTCGGTCTTTGGCCTGAAGATGGATGCGCAGACGCTGTCGCTGCAGCCCGCCCTGCCGGCCCACTGGCCACGCGCGGAGATCACGCTGCGGCGCGGTGAGCGCAGCCTGCAGATCTTGCTGCTGCAAGCTGCCAGCGAAGAAGCGGTGCCCACGGATGCAGCGCTGCTGCAACCCGGCGAACAAGTCGCCTGGCCGCAGTTGCCGCTGCGCAGCCGCTTTGTGGTGCGGCTGCCAGCGCGGGCGCCTTGACGCTGCGCCCTGTCAGGCGGCAGCCAGGACCAGCCGCTCGCGACGCCGCTGAGTTGCCGCGAGGCCACCCAGCGCAGCCAGCACCAGCACCGCCGAAACCGGCTCCGGCACCTGGCCTGTTGGTGGCTGCGCGGTTCCGGTGAAACCAAGCGAGACGTCGATCGACGATGTGCGCACGCCGGTGCCCGTGATGCGCAGCTTGTAGCTGCCAGGACCAAGCGCGCCCGCGATCGTCGAGTGCGCCAACTCACTGGCGAGTCCGCTGAACGTGTCGGACAGCACCAGGACGTCGTTGTCGTCGAACACGTCGATGTTGACCCCAACCAGGCGCGGCCCGGCACCAGAAGACGGCGTCACCATCCAGACGATGTCGGCTTCAACGCCGGTCACGCCTTGCCCCACCGTGAACACGGTGGTCTGGCTCAGCGCCCCGGTGTCGGCCGTCACGAGCGAGTCGATCAACAGGGAGTCACCCGCCGTGAAGAGGGAGGTGATGGTGCGCGTGTCCTGCAACTGCTGGAAGAAGGCCGTCTTCTCGGACGTGCTCGGACCCTGAACGGGCAGGCTGCCTGTGCGGGCACTGGGCGCACCGGAAGCGATGCCCTCGAAGCTCAGGGACAGATCGAACAAGGTGTCGCGGACGGCGGTGCCGGTGGCCACCAGCGTGTAGGTGCCCGCGGTGAGCGCCCCTGCGGCGAAAGTCGAACTCGCGAACCCGCCTTGCACCCCGGTGAAAATGTCGCTCACCACCAGTTGATGGGCGCTGTCGAAGATGTCGAAGTTGACCCCGATCAAGCGCGGTCGCGTACCAGCGGCCGTGTTGATGGCCCAGGCTGCGACGCCCGACAGACCCGTGACGCCAGCGCCGACGTTGAACGTCACGGACTGTGAAAGGGCCCCGGTCTGGTTGCGCACGAGTGTGTCGACGAACAGGGTGTCTCCGCCCTGCAGTGTGGGTGCCACCGTTGACACTGCCAGCGTGTCGACGAAGATGGTCTGGACGGCGGCCGCTGCGGGCTGCAGCATGGCCATGCAAGAGAGCACGGCGCAGGCCGTCCGGCCAAGGTAGCGGGATGACTCCACGGGCGTTCTCCTCGTTGCAGACCCGGCGGCGCGCGCAAAGCGCACTGGAACCCGCCAGATCTGCGCGAGCCTAACGACGCCGCTGTTCGGCGTCACTCCCTAGGCCCGAGGGGACCCGCAGCGGCCCGCGGCGGTGCACTCCCCCGTTTTGGCCCAGACGCATGCCCGTGCGCCTGGGCCACTGCGGCCTAACGTGGCGCGATGACGCCGGTGTCGTCGGACAGCACGATCTCCACGCGGCGGTTCATCTGGCGGCCGCTGGCGTTGTCATTGCCGGCCACGGGGAAGGCCTCGCCATAACCGCGGGTGGACAGCCGCTCGGAGGCGACACCCTGGCTCACCAGCAGGCTGCGCACCGCGTCTGCACGGCGTGCGGACAGGCTCTGGTTGGTTTCTTCGCTGCCCACGCTGTCGGTGAAGCCTTCGATCACGGCACGGCGCTGCGGGTAGGCCTTGAGGAAGACCACCAGCTTGTCCATGTTGCGTGCGCTGCCGGTCTTGAGTTCGGCCCGGTTGGTGTCGAACAGCACGTCGCCCATGGTGACCACCATGCC
>JANOAM010000747.1:0-1987 GCA_031411215.1 Betaproteobacteria bacterium | reverse complement strand
CGGGCGTTGCTGGTCAGCTTGTGGATGGTCAGCGCCTCGCCCACGATGGCGCTCACCGTCATGCGCGGGTTGAGGCTGGCGTAGGGGTCCTGGAAGATGATCTGCATGTCGCGCGCCAGCGCCCGCAGTTCGTCCTTGTTGGCGGTGGTGACGCTCTTGCCTTCGAACCAGACCTCACCGGACGTGGGTTCGATCAGGCGCAGGATGCAGCGCCCCGTGGTGCTCTTGCCGCAGCCGGATTCACCCACCACGCCCAGCGTTTCGCCGGGCTGCAGGTCGAAACTGACGCCGTCCACCGCATGCACACGGTCCACCGTGCGGCTCAGCAGGCCGCCCTTGATGGGGAACTGCTTGACGAGGTCCTTGACCCTCAGGAGGGGCTCGCTTGCTGCCGTATTCATCACGTCACTCATCACGGCACTCATGCGGGGAACTCGTCAAGGATGCAGGCGACCTTGTGGCCGGGCGCGATCTCGCGCAGCGGCGGCGTCGCGCTGCGGCATTCGGCCTGCACGAACTTGCAGCGGCCCGCGAAGCGGCAGCCTTCGGCCGGGTTGATCAGCTTGGGCACCGAGCCCGGAATGGCTTCCAGCCGCACCTTGTGGATGGCCGCCGTGTCAATACGCGGGATGCTGCGGATAAGGCCCTGCGTGTAGGGGTGGCGCGGGTTGGCGAAGAGCTGCTCCACGGTGGCTTCTTCCACCACCTTGCCGGCGTACATCACCACCACACGCTGCGCCACTTCGGCCACCACACCCATGGCGTGGGTGATCAACATGACGGCCATGCCCAGGCGGTCCTTCAGCTCCTGCATCAGGTCCAGGATCTGCGCCTGGATGGTCACGTCCAGCGCGGTGGTGGGTTCGTCGGCGATCAGCAGCTTGGGGTTGCAGGCCAGGGCGATGGCGATCATCACGCGCTGCCGCATGCCGCCTGAAAATTGATGCGGGTAGTCCTTGATGCGGCGTTCCGGCGTCGGAATGCGCACCAGCTTCATCATCTCCACCGCACGGTTCATGGACTCCGCGCGCGACAGGCCTTCGTGCAGGCGCACGCTCTCCGCGATCTGTTCACCGATGGTGTAGACCGGGTTCAGGCTGGTCATCGGCTCCTGGAAGATGATGGCGATTTCCTTGGCGCGGATGCGGCGCATGCCAGCGTCGTCCATGGGCACCAGATCGCGGCCCTGCCACAGCACCTGGCCGGCGACGATCTTGCCGGGGGGCATGTCGATCAGCTTCATCACCGTCTTGGCGGTGACGCTCTTGCCGCAGCCGGATTCGCCCACCACGCACAGCGTTTCGCCGGCGTCTATGGACATGTCCACGCCGTCCACGGCATGCAGCCAGCCGTCGTCGGTCTTGAAGTGGGTGGTGAGGCCCTTGATCTCGAGCAGTGCCATGTCAGTGTTCCAGTGCGATTCGCACCGCCTGCGCGGTCGTTGGCTTCACAGTCCGTGGCGGGACGAGGCCAACGGGTACCGGGCTCCGCTCATGTCCCCCGCCACAGTCTGCTGCGCAGCCTGCGGCTCCTCCTTTACTTCGCTGCGCCCGGTACCCATTGCCCTCGTCCACCCACCATGGCGGTGCGCCAACAGTTGGCACGCCAGCACTGGTGGTGGCCAAGGGCGCTGGGTGGCCGACGGAGTGAAGTAAAGGAGGAGCTCCGACTTGCGCAGCAAGTCGGGGCGGGGGACATGAACGCAGTCGGCCACCCGGCGGCCTTGGCTCGCGCTGAAGCGACGCGAACGACTGCAATCGGCCGCAAGCGACCTGTCCCAAGCGCGCGTGAGTTTGATTGATCGTGTGACTAGGTCTCATCACAGCACCTTGCGTGGGTCCAGCGCGTCACGCAGGCCGTCGCCGACGAAGTTGATGGTCAGCACGGTCAGGAAGATGGCCAGGCCCGGGAACAGTGCCCAGTGCGGTGCGATGTCCAGGTAGTCCTTGCTGTCGAAGAGGATGCGGCCCCAGGTGGGGATGTCCGG
>JANOAM010000746.1:0-2994 GCA_031411215.1 Betaproteobacteria bacterium | reverse complement strand
GGCGCGCTGTGCACCAAGGTCAGCCGCTACGCCGAGCGCAGCTACCACCCGGACCGGGTGCTGACGCCGCTGCGGCGTGTCGGCAAGAAGGGCGCAGGGCGCTTCGAACCCTGCAGCTGGGACGAAGCGCTGGGTGACATCGCCAACCGGCTGACGGCCATCGCGGCGCGCAACCCCGAAGCCATCCTGCCCTACAGCTACGCCGGCACCATGGGCCTGGTGCAAGGCGACGGCATGGGTGCGCGCTTTCACCACCGCCTGGGCGCCAGCCTGCTGGACCGCACCATCTGCAGCATGGCCGGTGGCGATGCACTGATCGCCACCTACGGCGCCAAGGTGGGCATGCATGTGGAGCAGTACGCGCACAGCAAACTCATCTTGATCTGGGGCAGCAACCCCATCACCAGCAGCGTGCACTTCTGGACCTTTGCGCAGCAGGCCAAGCGCAACGGCGCCAAGCTGATCAGCATCGACCCGCGCAAGACGGAAACAGCGGAGAAGTGCCACCAGCACATCGCCTTGCTGCCGGGCACCGACGGCGCGCTGGCGCTGGGGTTGATGCACGAGCTGATCGCCCAGGACATCGCCCACCATTGGCTGGACCATGACTACATCGCGGCGCACGTGGAAGACTGGCCGCTGCTGCGTGAACGGGCGCTGCAATGGCCGGCCGAACGCGCTGCGGCCGTCTGCGGCATCACGCCCGATGAGGTGCGTGGCCTGGCACGGGACTACGCACTGAGCAAGCCAGCCGCCATCCGCCTGAACTACGGCATGCAGCGTGTGCGTGGTGGCGGTAATGCGGCGCGCTTGATTGCGCTGCTGCCCTGCCTGGTCGGCGCCTGGCGCCACCCGGCTGGTGGCCTGCTGCTGAGTGCCAGCGGCTGGTTCCGCCATGCCAAACGCGACGCCTGGCTGCAGCGGCCGGACCTGCTGGGCGACCGGCGCCCGCGCACCATCAACATGGTCACCATCGGCGACGACCTGCTGCGTGAATCGTCACCCAGCTTCGGCCCGAAGATCGAGGCCGTGGTGGTCTACAACAGCAACCCGGTGGCCGTCGCGCCTGACAGCAGCCAGGTTGTCCGGGGCTTCGCGCGCGAAGACCTCTTCACCGTGGTGCTGGAGCACTTCCTCACCGACACGGCAGACCATGCCGACTACGTGCTGCCCGCCACCACGCAGCTGGAGCACTGGGACGCTCACATGTCTTACGGTCATACGTACGCCATGCTCAACCGGCCGGCGATCGCACCGTTGGGGCAGTCGTTGAGCAATGCCGAGATCTTCCGCCGCCTGGCCGTCAGGATGGGCTTCACCGACCCGTGTTTTGCCGACAGCGACGAGACCATGGCCCTGGCCGCCTACGGGCCCGAACACGTCAACCTGGACGAGTTGAAGGCGCGCGGCTGGAGCCGGCTGAACATCGCCGATGCGCCGTTCGCCGACGGCGCGTTCCCCACGCCCAGCGGCAAGGCACGTGTCAAGCCGCCGGGGCTGGACGTGCCCGACCACCTGCCCAACTACGAAAGCCCGCAGGACACGCCGGCACTGGCGGCGCGCTTCCCGCTGGCCATGATTTCGCCACCCGCGCGCAACTTCATGAACAGCACGTTTGTCAACGTGGACAGCCTGCGCAAGAGTGAACGCGAGCCGCTGGTGGAGATCCACCCCACGGACGCCGCCGCGCGGGGCATCGCCGACGGTGCCACCGTGAAAGTCTTCAACGACCGTGGCACCTATGTCGCCAAGGCGGCGGTGTGCGACCGGGCGCGGCCCGGTGTCGTCAACGGCCTGGGCGTGTGGTGGCGCAAGATGGGCTTGAACGGCACCAACGTCAACGAGCTGACGCACCAGCGGCTGACCGACATCGGCCGCGCGCCGACGTTTTACGACTGCCTGGTGGAAGTGGCTTTGGCGTGACGGCGCTCGCATGACGCGGGCTGCTGCAAGCCCATGCGCCTGCGCGGCTGGCGGCTGATGGCGTCCCTGGGACTGGCGGGCACGCTGCTGGCCGCCGGCACCGTGTGCCTGAGCAGCGGCTGCAGCACCGTTGGCTATTACGCCCAGGCCGTCAACGGCCACCTGGACCTGCTGCAAAGCGCCAAACCGGTGCCGCAGTGGCTGGCCGACCCGGCCACACCACCGGCGCTGCGCGAACGACTGCAACTGACGCAACGCCTGCGTGACTTTGCGGTGGCCGAACTGAAGCTGCCCGACAACAACAGCTACCGCCGCTACGCCGACCTCAACCGAGGCGCCGCCGTGTGGAACGCCGTGGCCGCGCCGGAACTGGGGCTGACGCTGAAGACATGGTGCTTCCCGGTGCTGGGCTGCGTGGGCTACCGCGGTTACTACACGCGGGCGGGTGCCGACGAGCTGGCGGCGGGTCTGCGGACCGAAGGCTGGGAAACGTCCGTCTATGGCGTGCCGGCCTACAGCACGCTGGGCCTCAGCAACTGGGTGGGCGGTGACCCGCTGCTCAACACCTTCGTGAACTGGAGCGAAGCCGACCTGGCGCGCCTGGTCTTCCACGAACTGACGCACCAGGTGGCCTACGCCAACGACGACACCACCTTCAACGAGAGCTTCGCGGTGGCGGTGGAGCGTTTGGGCAGCCGCCTGTGGCTGCAGAAGCACGGCTCACCGGAACTGCTGGCCACGCAGGCCGTGCAGGACGAGCGGCAAGAAGATTTCCGCGCCTTCACCTTGCGCTGGCGTGGGGAACTCGAAGCGCTATACAAGGGCCCCATGGACGACGCCAGCAAGCGCACCCGCAAGGCCGAACTGATGGCCCGCATGCGCGCCGAATACCAGCAGATGAAGGCCGACCGCTGGGCCGGTTACGCGGGTTATGACGGCTGGTTTGAACGGGCCAACAACGCCACGTTTGCGGTGCTGGCCGCCTACAACGAACTGGTGCCGCAGTTCGAAGCCCTGTTCGAACAGCAGGGCCGCGACTTCACGCGCTTCTACACGACGGTCAAGGGATTG
>JANOAM010000745.1:0-1789 GCA_031411215.1 Betaproteobacteria bacterium | reverse complement strand
GCGCATTGCGCTGGCCAACGACTTTGACCTCTACGACACACCCGGCATGCTGTGGCCGCGCATCGTGGTGGAACAGAGCGGTTGGCACCTGGCCGCCAGCGGTGCTGTGGGCCGCAATGCGTACGACGACGTGGAAGTGGCGCTGCACCTGCTGGCCAGCGTGCGCGGCCCCTACGCCAAGCGGCTGCAGGAACGCTACAAGCTGGCGCACGTGGAAGGCGACGTGGAAGGCGGCGTGAAAGGCTTGAGCGACGAAGCCTTGCTCACCGAAATCGGCCGCAAGCGCAGCGCGCTGATGACGGGCGGCCGCGTCAACCTGCAGAAAGCGGCCGAACTGGCCATCACCGACTTTCGCACCGGGGCCTGGGGCCGCATCACGTTGGAGACGCCGCAGGACTTTGTGTTGTGGCAGGCCGAAGGCGATGCGAAGGAATTGGCGCGCCAGGCGAAGGCTGCGGCGCGTGTGGCGCGCAAACCGCCGCAGCGCGGCGGGCCGCCACCCGAAGCGACTTGAACGCCGGGTTCAGCGTGGCAGCAAGGCCGCCAGCTCCGTGAAGCTGCCGCAGGCGATGTCGAATTCGCCATCGGTCCAGGCTTCCATGGCCACGCCCAGGCCGCGTTCCAGCGGCCGTGCGACGTAGGCCGTGCGCAGGCCGCATGCCGCAGCGGCGCGCAGGTCGCTGGGGTGGGCGGCCGTCATCATCACCTGCTGCGGCGCCAGGCCCAGAAGGCGCGCTGCTCCCAGGTAGACCTCGGGGTCGGGCTTGTAGTGCTGGAACAGTTCGGCACTCAGCACCGTGTCCCAGGGCAGGCCCGCCTGTTTGGCCATGTTGACCAGCAACGCGACGTTGCCGTTGCTCAAGGACGTGATGGTGAAGCGCTGCTTCAGCTGGTACAGACCGGCCACGCTGTCCGGCCAGGGGATCAGCCGGTGCCAGACGCGGTTGAAGTTGGCTGCGTCGGCTTCGCTCAGCACCAGGCCGCGCGCCACCAGGATGCGATCCAGGATGCGCCGGTGCAGGCCGTCGATGTCGGTCCACGGCAGCGCGCCGCTGCGCACCTCCTGCATCGCCGGCTGGTAGCCGGCGCGCCAGTCGTCGGCGAAGGTGCCCCAGTCCTGCGCGGGCAGGGCCAGCCGCTGCTGCAGCAGCTGGCCTTCGCGCGTGATGGATGTGCGCCAGTCGACGACCGTGCCGAAGATGTCGAAGCACAGCGCCTTCACATCTTCGAGGCCGGCTTTCACTTCGCGGTGCCCTTGGGCTGCGAGTCGTCCACCTTGACCGTGAACGTGCCGGCCAGGATCTCCCCGGTGCGCGCGCGCCCCTTGTCCACCACGGCCTTGGGCACCTTGCCATCAAACGTGCCGATGGCACTGAGCTCGCTGCCCTTGACCTTCATCATCGAGTAGTGGCCGTAGTCCTCGGCCTTGAAGCTGCCGGCCTTCACGGCCTTCAGCGCGGCGTCGATGGTGGGCTCCATGTTCCACAGCGCGCTGGCCACCACCGTGTCCGGGTACTGCGCCTGCGTGTTGATCACGTTGCCGATGGCCAGCACCTTGCGTTCCTTGGCCGCGTCGCTGACGCCAAAACGTTCGGCGTACATCACGTCGGCGCCCTTGTCGATCATCGCGAAGGCAGCTTCCTTGGCCTTGGGCGGGTCGAACCAGCTGTTGATGAAGCTGACCATGAACTCGGCCTTGGGGTTGGTTTCCTTCACGCCGGCCATGAACGCGTTCATCAGGCGGTTCACTTCGGGGATGGGGAAGCCGCCGACCATGCCGATCTTGCCG
>JANOAM010000744.1:0-23099 GCA_031411215.1 Betaproteobacteria bacterium | reverse complement strand
GGTGTGTCACCGCTGACGATCTTCAGGATCTTGGTGAGCGTGTGTTCCTTGTCGCCAGGGTTGATGCGCTCCGGGCTGTAGCCGACAAAGAAGTCCTGCTTCCACTTCAGGCCGCTTTCCTTCTCGAGGATAGGAATGCAGACCTCTTCCGTAGCACCTGGGTACACCGTGCTTTCATAGACGACGATCGCGCCTTTCTTCAGATGACGCCCGACGCTGGTGCTGGCGCCGATGAGCGGCCTGAAGTCCGGGATGTGCGCGTCGTCCACGGGCGTGGGAACTGCAACGATGATCGCGTCGGCCTCGGCAAGCATGGCCGGGTCGTCTGTATAGAGCGCGTGGGTGGCCAGCGCCATGTCGGCATCGCTGAGTTCGCGGCTGGGATCCGCTCCCCGCTGGCAAGCGGCCACCTTGTGCGTCGCAATGTCGAATCCAATGGTGCGCAGGTGCTTGCCGAACTCGACCACAAGTGGAAGCCCTACATAGCCGAGGCCGACGACGGCGATAGTGTTCAAGTTCAATTTCTCCACGATGATGAATACCGGCGGTTCATGGCTGGCGCTGCGCATTGCGCAGCAGCTCGTTCAGCTTGAGGCCGTTGTCGCGCACGAAGCGTTCCAGCAGCGCTGTAGCTTGCTCCGGAGTGGCGCTCTCGGCCCACAGCACGACGGCTGCCCCGTCGTCCCCATGGCCGCGCAACCGGGCCACGGAAGCGCGCAGCTTGGCCTCGGCATCACTGGCGATCCAGTTACCGTCTATCCAGTAGCTGCGCCAGACCGTCAGCGGGATGGCCCGGCCGGAAGTCCAGATGCGGCTGTTCATACGCGCACCTGCCCACTTGGTGGACTGGCCGTTCACGTCGACTGTGGCGGTACCCTCGCCTACTGGATTCCAGGATGACTGGCCACCACTGTGGGCCAGCAGGTTCATGGAGGTGACGAGTTTGCGCTCGTCGTCCTGGTGTCGGAAGTAGGCGATCTGAACGCCCACCCGCCCCGCATCACTGCCGTAGATCCGGCGAACGTCAAGCGACGGCTTGCGGAAGATCGCCGCATAGGCCTCGAAGCGGGGCCGTTCTTCCACTGCGGGCAGCAGGGCGGCCTCACCCTGCCACTGCGTTCCGAGATTTGCAGGCAGGGACATCGCGGGTTGGCCCCTGCCCTGCTCGGCGGCGGCCAAGCTCGACATCGCCAGTCGCGGCAGCAGCGTCACCGCGACGGCCGCAACAGCCACGGCGACGAATCTCATGGTCGGGACAGCCGCTTGTGTATTGAGAATCGGTTGGCCTTCGGCCGCGGCGGGTTCTCGTTCAGCCCATCGGCCGCCAAGCAAGAACATGAAGCCGATGACGACGCCGAAGAAGACCCACCCATAGATCAGGTGGTCCACGCCGACGGCGATGGTGTTGCCCGACAAATGGCCCAGCATCACGATGCCGTAAGCGCGCATCCAGTTGGCGACGATCGGCACGACGATCGACACCACCATGAACGCCGCACGCCGCTTCCAGGAGTGGAAGTTGAGGTACGCGAACAGCGTTCCGACCATGAACGATGCGATGAGGTAGCGCACGCCGCTGCAGGCCTCCACAACGCTCCAACTGCCCGTTGGAATGATGAAATTCTGGGCCTCGCGGTAGACGGGAACACCGCTGAGCCTGACCGCCGCGACGGTGAAGTCGGCCGTCCACTCCATCATGGGTGCGGTCATGAATTCGCCAATGGGCACGGCGAAGAACAGAAACAGCAGGGGGAACAGCATCTCGTACGTGACGCGCCAGCCCAGCACAGCCGGCACGCAGACGATCAACATGGCCACCCAGGCCAAGTGGATGGCCCCGTTGGCCACCGCCAGTTCACCAAGCAGCCACAACAGCGTCAGCGGTACCAACAGAACAAGGAACCAAGGCTGCGGACGCGGTTCCAGTTGCGCCAGTACGTCCCTGCGCCGCCAAACCAGCCATGCCGATATGGGTGGCACGAGGAAGGCATGGGCAAAGGTCTCGGAACGGATCCAGACCCACACCATTGCCGAGGCCGTGTCGGCATAGAACAGGCCAAGCGCCAGCCACAGCCCGACCAGCACCATCAGAGCGCGTGGCCAGGAGCCGCCAGTCCGCGAAGAGGTCAACACAGCACTCATGCGGAACATTCCTTTTTAGACACCAGGTCGGCTGGCGCCTGCGGTCGGCGCATGCCGACAATGGATCGGTCGACAGCGCTCAGGTTGGCCGCCCATCCGTACCGTTCAAGCACGTGCGCCCATCCCGCGCGCCCGAGTGCCGTGGCCCGGTCGGGGTTGGCGACGAGATCCAGAATGGCGCGGCAGTACTCGTCGGGTGTCTCGGCCTCCAGCAGGTCGCGGCCGGGTTGGGCCGTCATCGCGCTGACACAGGCGCGCGCGGCAACCACCGGCCGCCGCATGGCCATCGCTTCGAGGATCTTGTTCTGGATACCGCGCGCCAGACGCAGCGGCGCCACGACCACCGTGGCGTGTTGAAGGTAAGGCCGGACATCCGGGACCGTCCCTGTCACCACGATGCCAGCGGCGGGGTCAGCGGCCAGCGCCAGGACGTTGGCTGCCGGTGCACGCCCGACGATGTAGAAGCGCGCCCGGGCATCTGCCTGTCGCAGCGCCGGCAGCACATGGGCCGCAAACCAGCAGACGGCGTCGATGTTCGGCCAGTAGTCCATGGCACCCGTGAACACGAGTG
Source organism: Betaproteobacteria bacterium (assembly GCA_031411215.1). Classification (GTDB taxonomy): domain Bacteria; phylum Pseudomonadota; class Gammaproteobacteria; order Burkholderiales; family Burkholderiaceae_C; genus Rubrivivax. The sequence goes on along the minus strand of JANOAM010000744.1, from coordinate 20,386 downwards.
GTATCTCGCCACTGCCAAAGGGTGATGCCCTCAAGGCCTCGGGCTGGAAGTAGTCGGTGTCGACCCCGTTGCTGAGGGACTCGACGCGACTGGCGCACTCAGGGGCCAGTTGGCCGAACAATTCGGCCTCCTTCGGCGTGGCCAGATAGGTCACCTGGGATCGTGTCGCGGCCTTTCGTTCCCCCACCAGCAGCCTACGTCCTTCCCTGGCGTACAGCCAGGACAAAGGCCAGCGATGGCGGGGCGCGTACTCGGCCCACTTGGCGGAATCGACGTCCACCATGTCGAGCAGCATGGGCAAGCCCTCATAGGGCTCGACGTATTGCGCCATGGAAGACGAGAACACCAGGCACGCGTCGATGGTCTGGCGCCCCATGACGTCTCCCACCCAGGCCCGCATCGACTCACTCCGGTAGTACCTGAGCGTCAGCGCTTCTCCGGTCACGAGCCCCGCCAGGCTGGCCACGCGGGCGCGGCGCGGATGGAGCCGTTCGGCGTGAACTTCCTTGCACATCGTGCGCAGGGCGGGCACGTGAACCTCGTCGTCGAGATCGTCGATGAACGTGCCCAGGTAGACCTCATGCCGTGCCACCAGATGTTTGAGCAGGTGGTACGACCGCACCTTGTCGCCCTTGTTGGGCGGGTAGGGAATGCGGTGCACGAGATACAGGATGCGCGCCACGGAGTCCACCTATCCGAGGCTGCGCACGATGAACGGGCCCAGCCAGTTGGCAACGCCCAACGGCAGCCGACGCCAAGTCTTGATCATCAGCTTGAACTTGGCGTTGGAGGGGTTGTTCTGCGGCACGGTGTCGCGCTTGTACAGGCGGTATTCGTAGTGGAGGGCTTGCGGTTCAAAACCCCAGTTCTTCTTGAACGCGTAGGGGCCGGTTCCCTGCTTGCTGCGACCGTAGTCAAAGGTCTTCAGTCCGCGTGCGCAGGAGCGGCGCAGGAGCTCCCAATATTTGAAATCATTGGCTGCCAGCTCACGCGCGGCCTCGTCGTCTCCGGCGTAGTAGGGCAGCACTTCGTCACGAAAGTAAAAGCTCAGCACACTGGACAGCGGCTTGCCCTCAGCAGTCACCACCGTCAGGACCTCGCAGTCGGCACCGAAGGTCTGGCGCAACGCCTGAAAGTAGCGCTTGGACAGCGCCGGCGTGCCGTGGCGGTGCACGTTGTCGGCGTAAAGCGCGAAGAAGCGCTCCACGCCATCGTCGATCTGGCTGCTCAGGCCGGCCTTGATGCCCTTGCGCACCATGGCACGCTGCTTGCGCGGGATGGCCAGCATGTTGGCCTCCTCGTCCGCCAGGATTTCCTTGCGGAAGGTGACGTAGAGGTCCTGCTCTGGCCAGTCGGCATGGTGGCGTCGCGTGTGCCGGTATTCCAGGTGCTGGACACCCAACTGGCTGGCCAGGCGGTCGGCGTCGGCTTCCAGTGCTGCCGCGCTGGCTTCGTCTTCGGCAGCCACGCCGGCATAGGCGGCAAACGGCAGGCTGGTCAGCGCATTGCCAAACAGCAAACTGCTGACGTGCGCCAGCGGCAGCACACCCGTGATGCGCCCATTGGTGCGTGCCAGCAGGTAGTAGGTGTCGTGGCGCAGGACCTCGCCCATGATCCGTTGCCAGCCGGCACGGTGGAAGAAGTTGGCCTCGGGGCAGGACATGACGAACGCATCCCAGGCAGCCGCGCCTGGTGCGTCCTGGACCAACAGGCGCTCGATGTCAGGCATGGCCGGCTCAGGCCGCAGCGCGCGCGCGGGGCAGGAAGATGTCGTCCATCCGTCCCCAGCGGAAGTCGCCCAGCAGGGTTTCCAGCCGGGACTCCATGCGGGGGATGTTCACGTAGTGGCGGAAGCGTGTCTTCAGGTCGATGCCCGCCACACGGGGTTGACCGGTGTCGATCTCCCAGGGGTGGAAATAGAAGATCGCACTTTCCCGGTCGACTTCGTTGATACGGCGCAGCATCCAGCGCGACAGGCCATAGGGCAGCAGGCGGAAGTAGCCGCCTCCGCTGGACGGCAGGTTGCGGCCGCCCAGCCTGAGTGTGGTGACAGGCACTTCCAGCAAACCCGAGGGCAGTTTGAAGGCAAAGCGCGGCGAATCCGGCATGCCGTAGTGGTCGTGCTTGATGGGGTAGATGCTGCTGCTGTAGGCGTAGCCTGCTTCGGCCAAGGTGTCAAAGGCCCACAGGTTCTGCGTGCCGATGGAAAAGCTGGGGGCCCGGTAGCCCTTGACTTCCCGGCCCACGATGTCTTCCAGCAATTTCTTGGCGCGGGTCACGTCCTGCGCAAACGCCTGCTGTGACAGGTCGCTGGCACGCTCGTGCCCATAGCCGTGGCTGGCCAGTTCATGTCCGCCGTCAACGATGCGCCGGACCAGCGCGGGGTAGCGTTCGGCCACCCAGCCGAGGGTGAAAAACGTGGCCTTGACCTGCCGCGCACTCAGCATCTGCAGGATGCGGTCCACATTGCGTTCCACGCGGCATTCGCGTGAGTCCCACTCGTCGCGGCGGATGTAGGGCGCGAAGGCGGAGACCTGGAAGTAGTCTTCCACGTCGATAGTGAGGGCATTGCTGATGGACGGCGCGAGCATGACCCGGATTGTCAGTGCGCCCCGTCTTTGAGCCAGCGGTACAAATCGGCGGCAATGCGCTCTGCGGCGTGGCCATCCCAATTTTCGGGGACACGGCCGCGCTTGCCGCGCCCAGCGAGGATGTCGTCCACGCCTTGACGTATGGCAGCAATGTCGCGCCCGACCATGGTGTTGGTGCCTTCTTCAACCGTGATGGGGCGTTCCGTGTTCTCACGCAGCGTCAGGCAGGGCACGCCGAGCGCTGTGGTTTCTTCCTGCAGACCACCCGAATCGGTCAACACCAAGGCGGCGCGCGACATCAGGCCCAGCATTTCCAGATAACCCTGCGGCGGCAAGAGCACCATGCGCTGCGGGTCCAGCAGGTGCTGAAGGCCGAAGCGTTCGATGTTGTTGCGCGTGCGTGGGTGCAGGGCGAACACAAGCGGAATGAGCGCGGAAACGTCGCGCAGCACCTGCAACAACGGGGCCAGGGTGGCCGCGTCGTCCACATTGGACGGCCGGTGCAAGGTGACGACGCCGTAGCCCAACTGGCCACCCAGTAGCGCGGGGTCAAAGCCGTGTGACTTGAGCGTATCTTCGGCCGGGCGCGCCATTTCAAGGTTGCTGCGCAAGGAGTCGATCATCACGTTGCCGGCGAAACAAACCCGGTGTTCGGCCACACCTTCCCGCACCAGGTTGGCCAGCGCACTGCGTTCGGTGGTGTAGAGACGGTCGGCGACCTGGTCCGTGAGCACCCGGTTGATTTCTTCCGGCATCTTGCGGTCGTAGCTGCGCAGACCCGCTTCCACGTGGACCACGGGCACGCCTTTCTTGACGCCGACCAGCGTGCACGCCAGCGTGGAGTTCACATCACCCACCACCAGCACGCAGGAGGGCTTGTGTTCGTCCAGCGCGGGCTCGAAGCGTTTCATGACTTCCGCCGTCTGCACGGCGTGCGAACCGGAACCCACCTCCAGGTTGATGTCCGGCCGCGGAAGGCGCAAGTCTTCGAAGAGCTTGTCGCTCATGCTGGCGTCGTAGTGCTGGCCCGTGTGGACCAGCAGCGCGGGAATCGGCGGCTCATGGGCAGCCATGGCGCGCAGGATAGGCGCCATCTTCATGAAGTTGGGCCGCGCGCCCACCACACACATCACGGGGCCCAGGGCGCCGGGTTCAGTCGGCTTGTTCATGGTTTGTCCGAGCCAGGCTTCTTCACGGCCGACACCAACTTCTGCAGCATGTTGAGTGTCTGCACGTTGATGCGTTCCAGCCGCAGCAGGCTGCGCTCCAGGCGCTGCAATTGGTCGCCGCGCTGGTCGGCTGTGAGGGCTGCGATTTGCTTGCTCATGCCGTCAGCTTCGTCTGGGCTGAGCTTCAGTTGGGTCAAGTCCAGATCCAGTTCGGCCCCAGCCAAACCGCCGGGCATGGACGGCTCACCACCCACCGCAAGTGCGGTGTGCGCGGGGCGCGAAGCGACCGCGTTTTCCTGCTCGAATTCGCGCACCACTTCATCCACATCGACCGCAGTGAGGGCTGTGCGCCCGGCCAGGAAACCAGCGAGCAGCAGGCGGTCACAGACCGCGTTGATGCGGCGTGGAATGCCGGCGCTGGCCTTGAAAATGCCTACAAAGGCAGCCGGCTCAAACGTGGGTTTGCCGGCAGAACCCGCGCACTTCAAGCGGTGTTCAATGTAGGCGCGGGTTTCGTCCTGGTCCAACGGGCCGATGTGGCAGGTGGCGGCCACACGCTGGCGAAACTGCTCCATCTCGGGCCGCTGCAGGATTTCCCGGAACTCGGGTTGGCCAACCAGGAAGCTTTGCAGCAGGGCCTGGTTGCCGAACTGGAAGTTGCTGAGCATGCGCAGTTCTTCCACCGCACGCGGCGTGAGATTCTGGGCTTCGTCAACGATCAACAAGCAGCGCTTGCCCTTGCTGGTCTGGCTGATGAGGAAGGCCTCCAGCGTGATCAGCAGTTCGCTCTTGGGCACGTCCTTGACGCGAAAGCCGAACGCCGCGCCGACCATGCGCAAGGTGTCTTCCGCGCCCAGCTGGGTGGTGACCAGGTGGCCCGTGATGACGTTGCTGCCGTTCAGCCCTTCAATCAGGCTGCGCAGCACCATGGTCTTGCCCGCGCCAATTTCACCCGTGATGACGATTAAACCTTCGTTGCGCGAAACACCGTACTCCAGGTAGGCCTTGGCGCGCCGGTGCTGCTTGCTGGCGTAGTAGAAGCTCGGGTCGGGGTTGAGCTGGAACGGCTTGGCCGTCAGGCCGTAGAAGGATTCATACATGTCAGTGCCCCGGCGCTTGCCCCGTGGTCAGAACCGCTGGCTCAACGAGGCGGTGATGGCGCCTTCGCGATAAGGGTCGGTGGTGCTATTGAAGACGCTGTAGCGCAGGCTCAACGACGCGGTGGTTCGGCGACCGAGCTGGTCGGACCAGGTCAGCGTGGCGGACTTGAGCTCGGTGCCTGCCCGCGTGTCCGTGCCCTGTGTCAGCATGCGCGAACCGCTCAAGGTGACCCCAGCCGTGGGCGTCAGGCGGTAGGACAAGTTGCCGACGTAACCCCACTGCTTGGTGTCTACTTGCGCCGCAGCAACGTCGACCGTATGGCTGCTGGTCGTGTAGATCTGCATGCTGCCGGACAAGCGTGGGCCGCCATAGGACGCAAGCAGCTGGTTTCTTTGCGTGATGGCCACCGCGCCGCGAATGGCGCCGCCGCCCACCAGGAGGCTCGGGTCCAGGTTGCCAAGGGCGGCGCGGACACGGGCATCGCGTTCCGCCGGGTCCGGGTACTGCGCCGCCAGCTGCTGGTCCAGGAACTGGTAGAGCGTGACGGGCTGGCCGGCAGAGCCGGTGCCGTTGTTGGCGTCGCGATAACTGCTGAACTGCACGGAACTGGACGCGAGCTTGTGTTCAATGACGATCTGGTGCCCGTGTCCGAAGTAGCGGTTGTCATATTGAAACTGTGCACGGGTCCTGGGAGACGGCCTCCAGGTCAAGCCCGCGCCCCAGTTGTTGTAGCTGGTTTGCGAGATGCTTGCCACGTCGTTGGATTCTTGGCCGCCCCTCACGTCCAAGGTCAGGTCTGGGTCGGGCATGAAGGACAGGCTCGCCGAATAGCGGCTGCTGGCACTTTCACGGCCCGCCCGGTAGTCCTGCTTGGTATGGTTGGCCGTCAGCCCCCAGCCGATCAAGGAGCCAGGTACGGCCGAGGACAGCGACAGGCTTTCAGCAACAGAAGACGTGTCGGCGGCAATGGAGCGGCGACCGTTCGTCCCACTGGCATTGAGACGAAGCTCGTAGTTCACCGCGCCCCCCAGCACACCACGCACATAGGGCGAGATGCTGAGCGAACCTACTTCGATTCGGTTGGGGTTGTCGCGTGTGCTGTCAGCCGCGGTTTGCTGTCCGTAAGCAGATGCCGCCTGCTGCGTGATGGTGGCCGACACATCCAGGTAGGCCCAGCGCTCAATGGCTTCGGCTGAGAATGTCGCATTGAGTTGGTTGTGGACGTTTTCGCCCTCGAAGGCCTTGGTGTGGTGGGACAAGGCCAGCGAATAGCTGAGCGACCCGACGACCCGGCCACTGCGGCTGCTGATGAAGAGGGAGGGGCGCAATTCGGAAACCACGTCGCTGCTGTTGCGGCCGTCAGCGCGGCGGTCGGCAGCCGATGTGACCGAGGCTTCCAGGCTGGCGGACACGCTCAAGCCCCTGCCGGACACCGCGTCTTGCGCTTGCGCAGGCGGTGTGGCGGCCAACCAGATGCAAGCGCCCAGAACCAAACCCGTCCTGGCCTGGCAGATCCAGTGTGTCAGGGTCCGGATGTGCTGATCACGGCGACTCATCAACACGCTGCTCAAGCCGGGCGTTGTTCGCCAGCAGGTGCACTTTCCGGCTGCGGAGCGCCGCCTTCTGCGCCTTTGGCCCCGTAGCCGTAACCGTAACCATAGCCGTAACCATAGCCGTAGCCGTAGCCGTAGCCATAACCATAACCGTCACCGTAAGCACCACCGGCGCCACTGCGTGCCTTGTTGAGAACCATCATCTTGACCGGACAGGTCTCGATGGTGGCCAGCGCCTGCCGGACCGTGGACTGCAGCGTCCGGTCCGCGTGAACTACCAGCACGATCTGCCCCATGTGGGTGGCCAGGACGCGCGACTCGGTTGTCAGCAACAGCGGCGGTGAGTCGAAGATGATGATGCGATCTGGGTAGCGCGTGGCCATGTCGTTCAGCAACGCGCTCATGGCATCGCTGGCCAGCAACTCCGTCGCGCGCGGATGCGGCGACCCGCTGGGCAACAGCGTCAACTTGTCGACATTGGTCCGCAGCAACACGCTGGACATGTCGGCTTTGCCTTCCAGCAGTTCCAACAGACCGGGGCCGGGCGGCAGACCAAGCATGCGCAGCACCGAAGGCCGTGCCACGTCGGCGTCGACCAACATGACCGTGTGGTCCAGTTCCGCCGCGATGCTCATGGCCAGGTTCACCGAAGTGAAGCTCTTGCCTTCGCCCGGCAGGGCGCTGGTCACCATGATCAGGTTGCCGTGCGTCACGGTGGCCGCACCGCGGCCCATCGCGTTGGCGATCAATGGCCGCTTGATCACGCGGTACTGATCAGCCATGTGCGTACGCGGGGCATCGGGCGTGACGATGCCCGTCGTGGCCAGCATGGCCAGATCAAGGTCGATCTTGCGGGACTTGGCCAGCAATTCAGAGGTTGTGGAGCCGGGAAGTGCAGGCCGCTGCACAGCAACTTCCGCCGCTGGCAGAACCGCAGGGGTTGCAGCGCTTTCGAAGGGCGACAGGTCGCCCATTCCGCGCGACGGGTTTGCGGGATGGGGCTCGACCTCCGGTACTTCGAAACCGGCCTGGCGCAACTGCTCCAGCCTTTGGGCGGCTTGTTCGATCAGGCTGCTCATCTTTGGCCTAGCCTCCGAACCTGGACATGAGAGTCATGGCGATCAGCCCTGCTGCGAAAAGGCCGACCAAGCCACCTGATGCAGCCACGAAGCGAAACAGACCTACTCGATCTCGCCTGCGGTCATCGTCCGTGGTGAGAATGGTGACCACACCGAGCAGCGGCAGACCGGTCACCTTGCGCAATTCTTCGCCGTGAGCGAAGGTCGGGCGCATTTGACTGGCCGCAAAGGCGAAGAAGAAACCCAGCCCGAGTGACGCTACGAGCACCAATGGCAGCAAAACCAAGCGGTTAGGCGACACAGGTTTGGGAGCTACGCGCGGCGGGTCGATGAGCCTGAAGTCAGCCACACCGGACGCAACGTCGAGGTCCCCGGACATCACCGCCGATTGGCGGCGTGACACCAAGTCTTCGTAGCCCTTCTTGATGATGGCGTAGTCGCGATTGAGCTGCGAGGCCTCTGCCTCCACCTGTGGCGCCGACTTCATGGACTCACGCGCCTGAGCCATGCGCGCCGAATATTCGCCAACCCGCGCCCGAAGGCCGGCCACCTGCACTTCGGTTGATGCCACCACCCGGCTGAGTTCTTGCGCGGCCATGCTGGAATTCGCACCCGTTGGGCCCGGACCGTTGGCAGCCGCCGCCGCCATGGCCGCCTTGCGCAACTCGGCCACTTCCTTCTTCTTCTGATCTTCCAGGTCCTTGATCAGCCGTTTCGTCGCAATCACGTCCGGGTGCTGGTCCGTGAAGCGCTGCATCAACGCGTCCAGGTTCTTGCGCTGGCTGTCGATCCGGGAGTCAAGCTCCGGTGTCGAGACCGAAATCGTCGACTCCTGGAGCAGACTCTGCGTGGCCACGTTGCCGCCCTGCCCGCGCTCCAAGGCCAGTTGCTGCTTGGCCGCATCGCGCGCGTTTTCCGCCTCTTTCAACTGCAACTTGGCTGCATCCAGCAGCGCGCTCAACTCGGTGAGCCGCGACATGGCGTCCTTGCCGTCGGCAGACTGCATGGAAATGTTTCGCAGCCGGAACTCCTTCATCCGGGCTTCGGCTTCCTCGAGCTTGGCCTCGTACGCCTTGATCTGTTCGTTCAGGAATGTCTTGGCGGAGTCCGTGTCCTTGCGGCTGGCGCCCAAGCCAGACTCAACGAAAATCGACACCATGGACTGGATAACCCGCTTGGCCCGATCCTGTTCACTGTCCTTGAAAGACATCGTGTACAGGTTCACGCCGCCGGCGGTACGAATCTCAACGCCTTTGGTCAGTTTTTCGACCAACGACTCCTGATCGTTCTTGGACTGATTCTTCAGATCCAGGTCGGCCATACGAATGAGCTTCTCGATGTTGGGCCGGCTGACTAGGGTGCGGCTGAGCATCGATATCTGCTGCTCGACATTGGGCTGCACGGCCAAGCCGCTCATCAGTGGCTTCAGGATGGAGTCCGTGTCGACGAAGATCCGCGCGGACGCTTCAAATTGGTCCGGGATCTTCCACACGACCACAGAACCGATCACGGCGGTGACCCAGGCCACGACCAGCCCGGGCCAGCGAAACTTCCACATCCCGCGAAGGATGACGAGCGCCTGTTGTACGAAATCTTGCATGCAGTTTGGCCGCGGCGGTTCGGTAGATTGACCCGCGGACTCAGAACAGGCTCTGCGGGATGATCAGGATGTCGCCAGGGCGCATCTCAACATTGGCGCTGATATCGCCACGTTTGATCAGATCCTTGAGTCGAACGCTGTATTGCTTGCCGCCGTCAGAGGTGCGCTGGATGATGGCGCGGTTGCCATCCGCGAAATCAGTGAGGCCGCCGGCGGCAATCATCACGTCCAGCAACGTCATTTTCAGCTTGTAGGGCAGGAACAGAGGGCGTGCTGCCTCGCCGACAACCCGGATTTGCTCGCTGTAGGGTCCGACAAACCCGGTCACGAGCACGGTAACGATCGGGTCGCGGACGAAGGTGGCGAGCTTCTTTTCGACATCGCGCGCCAGTTCCGGCGGCGTCTTGCCCTGCGCCAGGAGTTCGTCCACCAAAGGCGCAGCCACTTTGCCATCCGGCCGGACCGGGACGCTCATCGACAGTTCAGGGTTGCGCCAAACGATGATGTTCAGGCTGTCTCCGGCACCGATGACGTAGTTGTAGTCAGCGGTATGTGCCGCCGCGGGCGCGGGCGGCAGATTCGGCGTGGAGCAAGCCACCAATGCGCTGACCAATCCAATGAAGGACGCTATGCGGACAGACCGCGCCAGACCTGATAGAACCGATGTCACCAGCTTCTCCTACTTTGACTGAATCGGGACTGATTGCAGGGGCCAAAGTGCGCCGTACCGCACTGTGCAAGCCCCGGCCTTCAAGCGTATTCCACACTGACACGCCCAGGTTCCGAGCCGATCGGAATGATGGCACAGCACCCACCACACCTGCGGTCAGTCAGAGACCCAGCGAGAATCTAAAGCTTACTTTGTTCACGTCGGGCCCCGGCGGAGCGCCGTCGTGCAGCGTGCCAGCCTACATACCTTGGAGCAACTTGCTGACTTCCTCCTGCGCAGGAAACTTGGCGCCGAGGTCGCGAAGTCGCTGGAGTTCTGTCTGCGCCAAGGACTTGTCACCCGATTGTTTGGCTATGCGGGCCAAGCCCAATCGAAGCTGGTTGTCTTCGGGCGCCAACTCCACTGCTCGCCTTTGCACATCAAGTGCCTGCGAGACCTGCTTGTTTGCAGCCAAAGCTTGTGCCATTGTGTCCAGCAAAACAGCTGCCTCCGGAGCAATTTGGACGGCCTGCTGGATGTAGAGCAACGCCTCGCGCGGCCGCCCGTTCTGGACAAGCGTCCACGCCAAGTTGTTAAGGGCCTGTGTGTTGGTGGGATAAGCCACCACCACCCGCTTGAGCCGTTCCTCAGCCGCCACCAAGTCACCCCTCAAGATGTCCTGCGCAGCAATCTGATACTCCATGGCTTGGTCCTGAGGGTGCTGCTTCATCCAGGTACTTGCGAACTGCTGGGCCTCCGCCTTGCGCCCGAACTGCATCTGGGCGCCGTACAAACGCCTGGCCAAGTCACTGCTTTGAGTCTTGGCGACCCCGTCGCGCAGTACAGCCAAGGCCCCGTTGCTGTCGTTGGCCTTCGCCAGCAAACCGGCCTCCAGCGCGTACGGGTAGGACGCCTTCGGCTTGTTTTGCTTCTGGCGGCGCACGTACTCCATCGCATTGCCACCGCGCCCACGTGACGCAAGCAGATTGACCAAGGCCGACTGCGCTGCCTCGTTGTCTGGCTCCAATTCCAGTGCCTTGTTGAGCGAGTTCTCCGCCTGATCAGGCTTGCCGGACACAACGTAGGCTTCAGCCATGTTCAGATAGGGGCCCGCTTCCATGGGCAAGGCACCAGCCAGCTTGCGAAACGTCCTCAAGGCCTGCTCGCTGTCCCCAGCTTGCAATTGCGCACTTCCGGCAGCTCGAAGGAGTTCAACGCTGCCCGGGATAGCGGACAAAGCCTCTTGCGCGAACGCCAAGGCGTCCTTGAACTGCCGCAATCTCAGAGCGAAGCTGAGCTGGGCCAGCCTCGGCTCAACCATGCTCGGCGCAGCCTTCACTGCGTCGGCCAGTATCACTTTCACTTCGGACTGCGGCGTCCCTTGGCCCGCGGCGACCTCAGCTAGCAGCAACAGGGCCATCGCATCTTGCGGGTTTGCCACAAGCGCGGTCCTTAGACGCGCTATGGCGCGGGCAGGCTCCTTGTCGCGGAGGTCCAGCGACACCAGACTTTGCAGCGCAGCAAAGAGGCTTGGGTCTGCCTTAAGCGCCTGCTCAAAAGCTGCGCGGGCGGCAGGCCAGTCGCGCTTGGAAGCAAGCACACGCCCGCGCAGTTCCTGATGGACCGCCAGCCCCGGGCGTTTCTTGGACATTGCATCGAGTGACGCAAGCGCAGCGTCAAATTCGCCGCGCCGCAGGCGCGCAGCAAACAGGGCCTCTTCGGCATAGGTGTCCTGGGTTCGATTGGCCAGGGTTTGAAGGTCGGCCAGCGCAGCCGTCGAGTCGCCCGCGAACAGCCGCGACACAAGGGCCGCCGCTTGCAGCCGCGTATTCTTCGGGTCCAGCGTTGCGGCCCGGATATACAGCTTCTCTGAAGCCTGCATATGCCCCTGCCGCAACTCGGCATCTGCGGCCAGCACAATGGCGCGGATGTTGTTGACATCCCCATCCAGTACAGGCTTGAGCACCTCAAGCGCCTTGACCGGCTGTCCCATCCGGATATAGGTCTCAGCCAGCCCTTCTCGCGCCGGTGCCAGGTCCGGACTCATCGAAACCACTTTGCCAAAGTGCGCCGAGGCTTGCGCAACCGCGCCCAAGCGCGCTTGGGCCACTGCCGCCAGCATCAGGACTCTGACGTTGTCCGGCGCGGCCAGCAGGAGACGCTGGCTCAGGTCACGCGCCTTCAGGTAGTCGCCCGCCGCAAAGGCGACTTGCGCATCCACGTAGGCGGTCATGACATTGCCCGGCGCCAAGGCGCGAAGCTTCGCTGCCAACGCTTTGGCCGCGGCAACGTCCCCCTTGGCCAGATGCACCGCCACCAACGCCTGGTAGGCAGGCAGGAACTCCTTTTCCAGCGCGATGGCCTTGGCAAAGGCTTGCTCTGCCCCGGCAACATCGCCGCCGGCACTGAGGAGTTCGCCTCGCAGGAGCCACGCTTGGTGGTCGGTGGGCACGCGGGACACGACACCGTCCACCAGCTTGGTTGCTTCCGCAAATTCGCGCTTGCCCGCAAGGAAGCGCGCAGACAGCAGCGCTGCAGGAGCGTAGCCCGGGACGGCAGCGCTGGCACGGCCAAGAGCGCCCTCTGCCTTGGCCCGGTCGCCCAGTGCTGCCCAGGCCGTGGCCAACTGGGTCTGCATGGCTGCCTGCGCCTCAGGGTCGGCAAACGACACCGCCGCATGTGCCTGTACGAGCTTCTTGTTTTCGCCCAACAACACCAATGTCTGAGCCAAGTACGGCAGTACCTCTTGCGGCGGCACCTTCGCCTCCAAGGCGCGGTTGAACTCCAGTTCGGCCCCGCCGGCGTCTCCTGCAGCCAGCAGCGCCTTGCCCAGCAGCAAGCGCAACTCTGGCGAGTCCGGAGACTTCTGCACAGCGGCCCTGAACTGAATCAGGGCGGCCGCGTGCTCCTTCTTCGCGCTGAGCTCTTTGGCCGAGGCAACAAGGGCTTCGACACTCGTACGGTCACCGCAGGCGCCAGCAAGAACCAGTGCGAATACGCAAATCAAGCGAACTACCGCGTGCCGCGGCTTCATCAACCCGTCAGGTGAGGAATCGAGCGTGTGGCCAGTCATCGGATCTCCGCAACATTGAGCTCTTTGTTCGGAAGAGCACTAACGCTCCAGTATCACCGACAGTAGATCACATCCGGCGCGTGGCACCTCCCACCAGAAACCAAGGCGGGAATATGTGGCCAAAGCCAGTACCCGCGCTGGGTTAGATGCAGGTTAGAGTGCCGCGCCATGTGCTGCTGCCCCTGCTCAAAGCGAACCATCCCGACACGCTCGCCGCTGCAGGTGACATGCCGTGGGCCGGTTCAGGTCGGACATGCCGCATGTTGAACGTCGAGCACGGCATTCACTGAAGTGGGCACACTGCTGGGTGTGTGCGGCCTGCGCGCCTCGCGGCTGAGCGACACGGCTGAGGCGCATGTGCGAGCGATGGCCCAGGCCGCCGCAGGCGGAGACGGCGGGATTCAAACATTCGAAATGACCCAGTCCGCAGGGCTGGCCCTGGGAGCTTGTGGCCTAGGCAGCCCCGGTGCCGTCAGCTCACCCCGAGTGGTGCAAGCGAGCCGTGCCTGGCTTTGTTTTTCCGGCCGGCTCGGCCATCGCGGAGACCTGTGCCGCTTGCTTGGCCTACCCAACCGAACCCGGCAGGGAGAGGCGCCGCTTTCCGACGCGCAGTTGCTGATGGCCGCATACCTGCGATTTGGTATCGATTGTGTGCAGTACCTGGCTGGAGACTGGTCATTCGCCCTTTGGGACAACGAGCAATCCCGCCTGGTGTTGGCCCGCGACGCCACGGGGTTCAGCGAACTCTACTGGGCAACGGTGAACGGCCACTTGCACTTCGCGTCCAGCTTGCCGGTGCTGCTGGCTGGTGGGGTGGTGCCCAGACGGCCCTGCCCGACCTGGTTTGCAGGGCTGCTGAGCGTTTTTTCAGACCCTGCGCGCCCGACATCCACTGCATTCCAGGACGTGTCTGCATTGCCTCCCGGGCATCTGCTGGTCGCTTCCCAGCAAGGCAGCAGCCTGCAGAGATGGTGGCGGCCCGAGCGCGATGAGCGCCTGTACCACCAGCCTCTGGAACAACTGCGCGAGGAGTTCCTGGCGATCTATCAAGCCAGCGTGCGCGACTTGGTGCCCGAAGGCGGCCAGGGCGTGGCTGCCACACTGAGCGGAGGGCTGGACTCGGGAAGCGTCGTGGCACTGGCCGCGCCGCTCTTGGCCCAGCGCGGGCAGCGCCTCACAGCCTATGTCCATGTGCCCCGTTTTGATGCCCGCACCGAGTTTCCCGTCCGCATGCCCGACGAGTGGGATATGGCGCTCGCCACCGCCACCCACGTGGGCAACGTGGACGCACGGCCGTGCAAGAGCGAGCACATCTCGCCGGTAGACGGCATCCGTCAGTGGCTGCAAATGGCGGTCACCCCCTCGCATGCCGCAGCCAATTGGTACTGGCTTTTGGACATCGCCCGCACTGCGGCAGACCAAGGCGCTGGTGTTCTGCTGCTCGGCCAGGCCGGCAACAGTACGGTATCTTTTGCGGGCGATGGCAACCTTTGGCCCCGGCTGAACCGGCTGCAGTGGCGCATGACGGCCCGGGAGTTGCGTCAGGACATCGCCGGGCCCTTCGCGGCCGCCAAGGACCGAATCTTGAAGCCCCTTCTGCGACCTGCCTACCGTGCGCTCACGCACGCCCGGGAGCCTCGCGGCGATTCGCAGCCTTGGGCAAGCTACTCACTGGTTCATCCTGAACATGCAAGGCAAACGGGCCTGCTGGCTGCCATGCTCGAGGCGGGCCACGACCCCACATTCAAAACGCAAAGTCGAGCACGCATCGACCAGTTCCGACTGACCCTGCTGGGCGGCAACTCGAACGGCTCCGCCGTCTGGTCGGCTTTGGGCAGGGCTTGCGGCATTGAACCACGAGACCCAACCCGCGACCGCCGACTGGTGGAATTCTGCAGGTGGCTGCCAGATGAGTTGTTCTGGGCCCATGGGCTGCGGCGGGGATTGGTGCGACAGGCCATGAGCACCGCACTACCGCAGAACGTGCTGCTATGCAAGACCAAAGGGCAACAATCCGGTGACCTAAGGCTCAGACTCCATGCATGCGCTCCGCAGTTGCTTGCGGAGGGAGAGCAGTTGTATCGGCACCCGTTGGTGAGTGAGTGGGTGGACGTACCGCGCTTTCGCCGGGCCATGGAGGCTCTCGCAGCACATGGCAGCAGCGCCTCCGACAACGACGATCTGAGTTCCGCGCTGGGCGCGCAACACGTCCTGCGCACATTGGCCGCAGCCATGTTCATTTCGCAACACGGCTGAGCGCAGGCACAAATACTTGCAAGCCTCACGCTTGCCCAACCCCTGCCAACTTCGCTACCATGCAATTGCATCAAGAATTGATGCGTCGCAGCAACTGGAGATCTACATCATGCAAGAGCCCGTCAGTACCCTGGCATTCGTAGTGGAAGACAAGCCGCAGTGGGAAACACCTGAGCTGGTGACTTCGGACGTATCGTCAGCCACGTTGGCCGGGAATTTGAATACCAACGACGGCGGCGGTCTGGCGTCTTGATGCCATCGCTGCAAGGTCGGTTCGGCGCATAAATTTACCTGATAGGAATCAAGCTCAGCCAGGCTCACGCATTGCGCCTGTGGGCGGCGGCGATACCGCTCATTGCCGCGGTGCAGACCTCCGCCCATGGCCAGGCCATCGTCGCCCGACTGGGTGTCCTGCTGAACTGGAAATTCCCAGGTCGCTGAGCGGTCAAAGCGCTGGCCGCGCACGTCATCAGCGACGGCCTGTCTTGCCTCGAGGGTGTCAAGTCGGCCAGTTGCAACTATGGGCCCATCATCCACGGCAGTGGCCAGCGCAGCGTGCAGCACCCTTGCTTCCTGGCTGTCAACACGCTGCCGGCAACCTGAAGATGTGGATGAACACCACCTTCCGGGGCTTCAAGTCCAGCCACTGCGCCATGTGGCTACATGGCCGAGTCCCCGTACCGCTTCAATCGCCGATTCGACCACGCGCAACTCACGCCGTCTCTGCTTCAGTCCTGCGCCCTGAAGCGCCTTGCTTCCTAACTCGCCCTCCGCATCGCTATGCCGGCTAAGTTTGCTTCCTAGCCTGGTATGTTTAGAGGGCTCTTGCAACCAGGTTGCACCAGCAAGAAGCGGTCCTGTTCTAGCGGCAGAGAGGTTTCGCACATCCGTTGCGGCTTTCCGGTGTTCGTTCCGCGTCGAGCGCCTTGTCGCAGGGTCTGCGATCAGCCTAAGGATGCAGCGGCCTGCATCAGAGCAAGCAACCGGCCACCATCGTGGGCGACTCGGCCGAGACAGTGGGCCCACCATTGGCGCGCTGCTGTGCGCACGGAAACGGCCTGTCCCGCTCTTCGCAAATCCCGCAGGCTGGTTCACGTAGCCTGCCGGAATTTTGATTGAAGTTTGAAGGCTGTCGGGCGTCGACAAACTTGACACATCTCAGAGACGCCACACGAAGACACCACCTAACCTATTGATTTTTAACCTGTTTCATTGTCTGGCACGGCGGCTGCTCATACTCCAACAGAGCGTCCGGTCTACTCAACTCTCTCTGCTGGCAACCAGCCGGAAGATGTTGAAAAGCCCTCGCCAAATCGTGATTTATTCAAAGGGGTGAATGCCATGCTTAAGATTTTTTCCAAGGGCGCCGTAGCTGCTGCCGCTGTTCTGGGGCTGGCGTCTACCGCCAATGCCTATGTGGTCCTGACGATCACTGACGTGACCACGAACACTTCCATCTCATGCAACAGCTTCATCGGCGGTTGCGGCGCCGGGTTCGCCATTCTCAACGCCAATAGCATTGCCTTCGGCGGGACCTGGCAGTCCTTCGACATCGGTTTCTCTTCCGGCACAAGCAACGCGCCTGGCAACGCCTCTTTTGCG
The DNA here is from genome assembly GCA_031411215.1 of Betaproteobacteria bacterium. Lineage (GTDB taxonomy): Bacteria > Pseudomonadota > Gammaproteobacteria > Burkholderiales > Burkholderiaceae_C > Rubrivivax. Next base: position 3,713 of record JANOAM010000744.1, on the reverse strand, counting down.
ACGTCGAACACCGCAACGACGACAGTCATCCGCAACGACGTGGCGGCGGGTATCAAGTCTCTCGTCATAGACTTGATCGCCTACGACTTCTTCAACCCGACAGGCGAGTTGAAGACGATGGAAACGTCGGCAACACCCGCGAACACCATTGGGTTCAGCTCGCCGCTGGAATCGGTTTTCACGAACTTCCGCGTGAATTCTGCCAACGGAAGCACCGCTCCTTCGTTCAACCTCGGGCCCAACGTGACCAGCGTCAGCTGCACCTACAACCCTTCCAACCCGACCATGTGCTTCAACGGGCCGAGCGCGGTGTGGAGCGACCCGATCTTGGGTACGCCGGGGTTCTCGATGCGGACCCAGCAAAGCTTCAACATTTTGTCTGGAACCCTCATGAACTCCAGCTCCAGCCTGACTGTCCGCAATGTGCCGGAACCTCTGACGGTCTCCCTGGTTGGCGCTGCCCTTCTCGCTGCTGGCATCGCAAGCCGCCGCAAGGCCAGCAAGTGAATTGAAGTCAAGCGGCCACCGCAGGCCGCGAAGCTAAAATCTCAAGGGACCTCGATGGCAACATCGAGGTTTTTTGCTTTTCGAGGATTCAAACGTCGACAGATTTCGTGCACGAGTGTGCGCCGCAGAGCTGGTAGATCGCTCGGCCGACAAAGCAAGCCTCGGACTTCCGCTAGGCTATCTAGCGCGCGGCCGGGTCTGGGCGCGAGGAGCGTGGCTGTGGATCGCCTCCATGGCAGCAGGCATGCAACACAACCTGGGACACTCGCCCGGGCCGCGGCCGTTTGAGCAGGCAACGACCAAGTCACGAGATGATCCGCATCTTCAATCACTACATCCACCGCTCGGCGCTTCGCGGCATCCTGTTTGACATCGGGCTCGTTGTGCTCGCGGCCTTGATCGCGGTGAGCCTGAATCTGGGCAGCATTGACCGGGCCGTGCCGTTGGCCGGCGCACACGTGGTGACCGTGGCGGCTTGCCTGTTCGTGATCAACAGCGCTTCAGGGCTTTACGAAACCAACACGCCGGGCACGCTGAGCCGATCCATGAGCCGAGCGCTGATGGTGCTGATCGTGGCTCTGCCTTTGACTTGGGTGATCTTTGGACTGCTGCCTGCGAGCTTCGGCAACCGCTTCAGTATCCAGTTGTCGATGATCGCCGGGGTCGCTGCCCTGACGCTGCGCAGGGCCTACCTTTCGCACGCATCGAGTGCCCTGGCCAAACGCACGCGGATCCTGATCTTCGGTGCGGGGCCTGCGGCGCAGGTGGTCGGAAACACCTTGAGATCAGCCGACCCCAATGCCGACATCGTGGGCTATGTGGCCGGTCCGAATGAGCGTGACCCTGCGGTGCCGGCCCATGAAATCCTCGAGATGGAGGACACGTTGCCGCGCATGGCCCAACGCCTGGGCGTCGACGAGATCGTGGTCGCCTTGACCGAACGGCGGTCCGGTAGCATGCCCTTGCGGCAGTTGCTCGACTGCAAGGTGTCTGGCACCAAGGTCTACGACCTCAATACCCACTTCGAAAAGACCTTGGGTCAGATCCGTATCGACTTTCTGAGTGCGAGCTGGCTCATCTTTGGAGATGGCTTCAACCAGGGCGCCTGGCGCACCGCGGTGAAACGGGTCTTTGACATCGTGAGTTCGACGCTGTTGTTCCTGGTCGCTGCACCCATCATGCTGGTGACGGCCGTGCTGATCAAGCTCGAGAGCCCTGGCGGTATCTACTACCGCCAGGAGCGGGTCGGGCAAAACGGCAGCACCTTTGAAGTCATCAAGTTTCGCAGCATGCGAAACGACGCTGAAAAGGATGGCCGCCCAGTCTGGGCCCAGGCCAACGACGCGCGGGTGACGCGCGTCGGCGCCATCATTCGCAAGTTGCGCATCGACGAACTGCCGCAGATCTTCAACGTGCTCAAGGGTGAAATGAGCCTGGTAGGCCCCCGTCCTGAGCGGCCCTTCTTTGTCGAGCAATTGACCCAGGAGATACCGTTTTACGCCTTGCGCCACAGTGTGAAGCCAGGTGTCACGGGTTGGGCACAAGTGAGCTACCCCTACGGCGCGACCGTTGAGGACTCACAGGAAAAGCTGCAATACGACCTGTACTACGTCAAAAACCACACGCTGTTCCTGGACTTGGTGGTCCTGATGGAAACGGTGGGTGTGGTGCTTACTGGCAAGGGCGCCCGCTGAGACGGCCCCGGGCGTGGTTCTGCCGGCCATCCATGCAAGGACGGTCATGAACGTGAGCGCAGACGAGGTGTCCGCCTATGGGTACGCCTTGGCCATGGTCGGCTATGCAGGGTTTGCCTTGCACCTGGTCGTCACAGGTCGGGCAGCTTCGTCCGACACGCGTGCAACGCGCCCCTTCATCGCGGCGCTGCTGGTCAGCGCAGCCTGGGCCGGCTTCGCGCTGCTGTCACTGTTCTGGAATGATCGCGCAGGCGAGCTTATGGCCCGCGTCGCAGACATTGGCCGCTACACCCTGTGGCTCTTCTTTCTGCTGGCCTTGTTTCCGCGATCCGGCGCGCGCCCTGCCCCGGTTTTGCGCCGCATTGCCGGGGCGTGCGTTGCTGCCGCGGTCGGCGCATTGGCCCTGCAGGTTGTCCGTGGCGAACCACCCGAATCTTCGCGGCTGCTGATTGCAGCGTCACTGGCGCTGCCGGTTTGTGGACTCTTCATGCTGGAGCAGTTGTTCCGCAACCTGACCGAGGACTCGCGCTGGAACGCCAAGCCGTTGTGCCTGGGGCTGGCCTGCGTGTTCGTCTTTGACATCTACCTCTTTTCAGAAGCTCTGCTGTTCACGCGCTTCGACGCAGACGCGCTGAGCATCCGCGGCGGCATCCAGGCGCTGGCGATTCCCTTGCTGTTTGTCGCCTCTCGTCGGGGCAACGACTGGATCAACCGCATGCACGTGTCGCGAACCGCCGCCTTCTACTCGGCGACGCTGGTGCTGGCAGGCTTGTACCTGCTGTTCATGGCGGCTGTGGGCTACTACGTGCGCTTCTTTGGCGGCAGCTGGGGCCGTGCGCTGCAACTCAGCCTGCTGGTGGCCGGCCTGGCGCTGCTGGGGATGCTGGTGTTTTCGGGCTCCATGCGCTCGCGCCTTCGGGTCTTCGTGGGCAAGCACTTCTACAGCTACCGCTACGACTACCGCGACGAATGGTTGCGCTTCACGGCCATGCTGTCGGCGAAGCGCACGCCTCAGGAAATGGGCGAGATGATCGTGCGCGGGCTGGCCAAGATGGTGGAATGCCCGGGCGGGAGCCTCTGGACACGGACGGGACCGGATGAGGGGTTTTCGCAGACCGGCGTGTGGAACATGAGCCGTGTGACAGACGCCGAACCAGCCGACTCGTCGCTGTGCAACTTTCTTCAGTCCAACGGCTGGGTGATCGACCTGGAAGAGTTCCGGTCCTCGCCACGTCGCTACGGGGTGCTGGCGCTGCCGACCTGGCTGCTGGGAGCCAACAACGCCTGGCTGGTGGTGCCCCTTCTGGTAGGTGAAGAGCTCCTGGGCTTCGTGGTGCTCGCGCGCCCGCTGGCGCCGCAGAAGCTGAATTGGGAGATCCTGGACCTGCTCAAGACGGCCGGCCGTCAGGCCGCTGGCTACCTGGCCCAGATGCAAGCGACCGAAGCCTTGCTGGACGCGCGCAAGTTCGAAGCCTTCAACCGCATGTCGGCCTTCGTGGTGCACGACCTCAA
>JANOAM010000743.1:0-4922 GCA_031411215.1 Betaproteobacteria bacterium | reverse complement strand
GTCGCCGGCACGCTGCAGATAGCCCACCCGGCGCAGCGCGTCGGTCTCGCCGGCGGCGGCGCGTTGCAGCAGCACCGGCAATTCGTCGGGCAGGCGCTTGGACAGGCGCTGCAGCAGCGCGTCGCGGAACAGGTCGTGCAGCACCAGCGTGCGTTCCTGCGCGTCCAGCGCCGTGGCGAATAGCCCGCGGCGTTCGATCTCGTCCAACCATTCCGCCGCGCGGCCGTCACCGCTGACCGCGGCGGCGCGGCCGGCGGTCAGTTCGCGCAGCACGGCCACACGCAACAGGAAGTCATGCAGCGGCACCGGCAGGTCGTCCAGCACCTCGGCGGCCAGGTAGTCGAAGAGATGGCGGTCGATGAGGCGGGCGCTGCCGGCCGCGGTCTTTCCCGCCGACGCGCCACCGCGCGCGCGCAGCGCCACCAGCGCCTGACCCAGCCCGGCGGGCCAGCCGGCGGTGCGTTCGAACAGATCGCCGGCGCGTTCGCTCGCAAGGCCACTGGCAACATCGGTGGCATGTCCACCGGCGTCCGGCACGGCATCGCCCGCGAACAGCGCTTCGGCTTCGCCGCGGCTGAAGCGCAGGTCGTCCTGGTTGAACTCGGCCAGGTCGCCGCTGGCGCGCAGCCGGGCCAGCGCCAAGGGCGGTGGCGTGCGGCTGGCCAGCAGCAGGGTCCAGCGCGGCGGAAGGCGTTCGATCAGCGTGTCCAGCAGCGCGAAGCTGCTGCGCGATTCAACACGGTGCAGGTCGTCCAGCACGATCACACCACGCGGCACGCCGCTGTCGGCCAGCGCATTCAGCAACTCGGCCACCGCGCGCTTCAGGCCTGTGCCCTGACCGCTGGCATCTTCGCTACCCGCCAGCGCGACCAGCGCCTCGGGTGCCGTGCGCCAGGGAAGGTCGTGCGGCTCCAGCGCGGCGACCAGGCAAGCGAACAGGCGTTCGGCATCGTCGTCTTCGTCCAGCGACACCCACGCGCTGGCGGTGCCGTCTTCCAGCCGCGACCACTGCGCCGCCAGCGCCGTGGTCTTGCTGAAACCAGCGGGCGCCTGCAGCAGCACCACGCGGTGCTGGGCCAGCGCCTGCGCGATGAGACCGTCCAGCCGGGTGCGCGGCAGGCGCGACAGGCGCAGCTTGGGCGGCTGGATCTTGGCGGTGGGGAATCCGAGAGCGTCCATGTCTCACTGCGGAAGTCGGAGCGGGTGGCCGCCAAGTGTGCCGGATAGCCGCAGCGCGTCGCCGCCCAGCGGCCGGCGACCACAGGCAGTCGCTTCGCATCCCCAGCCTTCGCTTCGTCGCAAGACAGGTTGCTCTCATGCAGCCGGCTCTGACACTCGGTCACCAACTCAAGATCTGGAGCACCCCATGACCCGCCTTCTTCGGCTCACCCTGGCCTCGCTGGCCACCCTGTTCGTCGCAGCACACGCACACGCTTTTGAGGCCGGCTGGATGCAGATCCAGACGGCTGGCGCGACACCCGACGCGCCCATGACCACGGTCGCGCTGTACTACCCGACGCTGGCCGCGCCGCGGACCGTCCCCATGGGCCCGTTCACGCTCAACGTCGCCATCGGCGGCAAGCCCGTTGACAACGTCAAGGCGCTGATCCTGCTCAGCCACGGCATCAGCGGCAGCGAGACCGGGAACAGCGTCCTGGCGCAAGCCCTGGCCCGCAACGGCTACCTGGTCGCCGCACTCCGCCACCCGGGTGACAACTGGCAGGACCGGTCGCTGATGACCAAGAGCCCCGAGCGCTACTTCGACGAGCGGCCGCGACAAGCTTCTCGCGTCATCGACGCGATCCTGGCCGACCCCGCGTGGAAGGCCCGCATTGCGGCCGACAGCCAAGGCCCCCGCGTGGGTGCGCTGGGCCATTCAGCCGGCGGCTACACGGTGCTGGCCTTGGCGGGCGCCAAGCCGGATGTGTCCCGTCTGCGGCAGCACTGCGCGGCCGAGGCATCCGAAGACCCGATCTTCTGCGGCCTGGCCCGCGCGGGGGAAGCGACGCCGCCACTGCCAGCGGCCACGGTGCCCCTGCGGGACGATCGCATCCGCGCGGTCGTCGCGATGTCCCCAGCGAGTGTGCTGCTCACCGCCGAATCGCTGGCCACGGTCCGCGCGGCGACCATGGTCTACGTGGCCCAGCTGGACCGTTTCGTGGTGCCGAAGTTTCATGGCGAATGGGTAGCGAAGAACCTGCCCGCCGCCAACCTGCACCGCGTGCCCAACGCCTGGCACTTCGCCTTCATGGACACGCCCAGCATGTCCATCCCCAGCCCTGACGGCGACGTCGCCGCGAACCCACCGGGTTTCGATCGCGACGCGTTCCAGAAGCAGTTGGCCGCGGAAGTCACGGCCTTCTTCGACCAGGCGCTGCTCTAGCTGATTGAGCGAGTTCACCGCTGCGGCGCTGGTTATCCAGCGCGCCCGCAGCGGCCGCCTTGAGCAGGCGCTGAAACGTCGGGCACTGCGCGTGACTCGGTGCCGGGCACACCGCTGCATGGCGCAGGCTTCGGCTCACCGCCCGCAGCTGCTTCACCGTCACGTCGATCTGCTCGGCCTTGGCCGCCAGAAGCTGCCTGTCGATCTTCAGCCCGCCTTCGGGCGACAGCATGGAATGGATCTCGTCCAGCGAAAGTCCGGCGGCCTGTCCCAGCGCAATCAAAGCCAGTTGGTCCAGCACACCCGGTGCGAACTGGCGCCGAACCCCCTGAGGGCCTACCGAGGCGATCAGCCCGCGCTTCTCGTAGAAGCGCAGCGCCGACGCAGGCACGCCCGACCGTTTGGCGACATCAGCGATGTCCATCAAATACCTCTTGACTTGAAGTTGACTTCAACTTCTACAGTAAACGCCATAGCTTCTTCCGTCAACCGCCAAGGGACCCCATGACATCACTTCAAGATCTTGCACGCATCGCCTTCATCGGCATCGGCGCCACCGCCGTCATGGACGTCTGGGTGCTGTTGCTCAAGCGCATGGGCGTGCAGACGCTCGACTTCAAATTCATCGGCCGCTGGGTCGGGCACCTCCTTCACGGGCAGGTTGCGCATGCCTCCATCCGCCAGTCGCCGCGCATCCCGGGCGAAGCCGCCTGGGGCTGGATCACCCACTACGCCGTCGGCATTGCCTTCGCCGGGCTGCTGGCGTTTGTGCAAGACATGCAGGGCATCGGTTGGACCCAAGGCCCGTCTCTGCTGCCGGCTATCGCAGTCGGCATGGGCACGGTCGTTGCACCGCTGTTTGTGATGCAGCCGGCCATGGGCAGCGGCTTCGCGGCGTCCAAGACGCCGACACCGCTGAAGAACTGCATCAGGAGCTTGGCCAACCACACGGTGTTTGGCCTGGGCCTGTACGCATCCGCCGTCGTCGTCGCACGCATCGCTGGATGAGCGGCTTCTCCCCACCACACACACACCACGCACACACAACAACCACCGGACTGAAGAAATGAACAAGCTCGCCGTTATCTTCCACAGCGCCCAGGGTCATACCGCGCACATTGCCGGCCATGTGGCCGACGGTGCCCTCTGCGTCCCGGACACCGAAGTCGACCTGCTGAAGGCCGAAGACATCGCCAAGGCGCCGGACCAACTGGTCAGCTACGACGGGTTCGTCCTGGGCTCGCCAACCTACCTGGGCGGCGTCTCCGGCCCCTTCAAGAGCTTCATGGACACGACAGGGCGTCTGTGGCGCCAGCAAGGGCTCAAAGGCAAGCTGGCCGCCGCCTTCACCGTGTCGTCCCTGCCGTCTGGCGACAAGCAGTCCACGCTGATGTCCCTGTTCGTGTTCAGCATGCAGCACGGGATGCTGTGGGTCGGCAACCCCTTCCTGCCCGGACAGCACAGCGGCGTGCCTTATGACGATGCCGTCAACCGGCTGGGTTCCTGGTCGGGCCTGATGGCGCAGGCCGGCCACTCGGCCCCAGCGGATTCTTTCGCGGCCGGAGACATCAAGACCGCCAGGATGTTCGGCAGGAACTTCGCCCAGACCCTGGCCCGGGTGGGCGCAGCGGCTGCCCCTTCAGCACCGATGAGGAGATCCGCGTGATTCCGCAAAGGTACGCACCGCTGCTGTTCGGACTGATCCTGTCGGGGCTGATGTCCCTGCTGGTGTCCGGCATCTCCATGGGCCGGGCCATGGGCCTGGTCCACGGCTTCGTTGGCGCCTGGACCAGCGCCTGGCTGACGGCCTGGTTGTTTGCGTTTCCGGTCGTGCTGCTGGCCGCACCGCTGGCGCGCGCTGCGGTCGCGCGGCTGACGGTGAAGTCCTGATTTGATCCCCATGAAGACATCCATGAAGACATCCCTTTTTGCCCTGGCCATTCTCAGCACCGCAACCGCAGCCGCGCTGGCTGCCCCAAACGACGGCATCGTCGGCAGCTACCTGCGTGTCGAAGGGGGCCGCAGCAACTTCGGCGTATCGACCACAGGGCCCCGAGATGGATCGAACGACCACGCTCAAGCGGCCAAGCTCTTTGGTGGTTACCGCTTCAACGAGAACTTTGGCGTGGAGCTGGGATACGCGGCGCTGGGCTCGTTCAGTGAAAGCGTCGTCGTTGGCGGCGCCGTCGTCAGGCAAGACGGCAAGGCGAGCAGCCTGTTCGGCGCCGCGACCGGCCGGCTGCCACTGAACGAATCGTTCGCCTTGCACGGGCGCCTGGGGCTGTCGTCCGGCAAGGTCCGTGGCACAGACCTCATGCCCCAAGGCGACACGCTGACGGGTGGCAAGACCTCCATGCTGTTCGGCCTGGGGGTGGAGTACCGACCCAAGTCAAACATTGCTTTGACGCTGAACTACGACAGCTACGGCAAGCTGTCGAACAAGGTCAAGGCGAACGCCCTGGTCTTCGGCTTTCACTTCACGCTGTGAGAGCACGGCCGCTGGAGCGGCGTGCCTGGAGCAGCATCGCGAACCCCACGC